>JBAIYF010000563.1:0-7012 GCA_037916115.1 Anaerolineales bacterium | reverse complement strand
ATCTTGGTGGGGTGCTCCCGCCCTTCCGATGGTCCAGAGAAGAGCGAAGATGAAATAGCTGCGGCAACAGCCACTGCAGAAGCAAATTTGGCTGGTTTGCCGACGGATGTCCCTATTCACCCGAATGCAGAACAACTCAAGTTTGCTGCCAGCAACACAAGCATTTCCTACATTGTAACTGGTGATTTAGACACTCTGGTGGCGTTTTATCGCACCGAGTTGGAAGCCCAGGGCTGGGAAAAGCGTGGCAACAGCCCCGAGAACCCCATTGGCGATGCCATAACCCTTCTGCGTGTAAAGCCGGATAAGAATATCTCTGTTACAATTCAGGGAATTCCCGAAAGCGATCAGGTACGTGTACTGATCACCATTATTCTTAAGTAATAATGCAGGGATTGTAGTGAGTTCTTATTCAAACCCCAGCGCCGGGAAAAACGCCTCAATCTTAAATTTCCTTTTTACGATTGGGGCTGCGATCGTAGCGTTCATTTACCTGAGCCTGACCGTCTATACCAAGGATGCCTTGTGGTTTTACCCGGTCTTTGATGCTCAGCCTGCTTTTGGTGTGCTTCGCTGCTATGGTGAAGAGATCCTGCTCCCGGATGGTTCTGAGGAACTTAACTCCATAACAAAGTTTGTTAACGAGCAGGTTTCCGGCGATAAGCGATGGGATGAGTTGAACCTTACAGACGAAACCTTTGAGTATTTTCAGTCCAGTGAACTAATGGTGCTGCTTGAACTCCACTATGATGAACCCCAACGCATTCATTCGTTCAGTCCATTCTTTTCGAACTTTACCACCCTGCTTATCCCCCTGGATGGGCGCCACTCAGACAAGAACATCATGTTCAGTCTTGTCCGGGATAAACCCTCAGGTGGTTCATTTCACCTCAAAACCTTCGAGCCGCTTGTTTCCTACATTCAATCCAGCGGGCTATGTACTTTGAAATAAAAAAACTATGATCCAAGGAGATTTTTTCACCCGTGTCCGAGATCAATAAACCCCTATTGGAAGTAAAAAATCTAAAGACCTACTTCTATACCGAAGACGGTGTTGTTCGAGCCGTAGACGGTGTCGATTTCTCCATTTACCCCGGTGAAGTGTTGGGGATTGTGGGTGAGTCTGGTTGTGGGAAAAGTGTTACATCCCTTTCCATCATGCGCCTGATCGGTATGCCCGGTAAGATCGTGGAAGGTGAGATCAACTTTGACGGAAAAAATCTCGTCACCGCCTCGGAAGAGGAAATGATGAGCATCCGCGGGAATCGTATCTCCATGATCTTCCAACAGCCGCAATCGGCTCTCAACCCTGTGTTCCGCGCCGGAGACCAGATATCCGAGGTCTTGAACATCCACCAGGACTTCGGTAAAGACGCTGGACGCGAACGCGCAATCGAACTGCTGAAGTTGGTTGGCATTCCCGAGCCGGAGAAGCGCGCCGATGCCTTCCCTCACGAACTTTCCGGTGGTATGTCACAGCGCGTAATGATCGCTATGGCGCTAGCTTGTGTGCCAGACCTTCTTATTGCCGACGAACCTACCACAGCCTTGGACGTTACCATTCAGGCACAGATCCTCGATCTGATGCGTGATATGCAGAAACAACTTGGTTCTGCCCTCATGCTGATCACCCACGACCTTGGCGTTATTGCTGAAATGGCAAACCGTGTGGTCGTAATGTATGCAGGCGAGATCGTGGAAGAATCCCCGGTTGCGTCCCTGTTCGATAAGCCGCATCATCCCTACACTCAGGGCTTGATCGGTTCCATCCCGGTTTTGGGTGAAATCCGTGAACGCCTCGATGTTATTCCGGGCAGTGTTCCTAACCTTATCAACCTGCCGAAGGGCTGCCGTTTTGCACCGCGTTGCCGTGCTCGTATTGACCACAATCTCTCTATTTGCACCGACAATCATCCTTCACTAATTGAAGTCTCTGAAGGGCACAAGGTTCGTTGCTGGCTTTATCAGGACGCAGAAGGGCACACCGCCCCAATGAAATCTGGAAAATAAAAGGAATATCTAGCGCATGAATACAATGAACAAACAATCAAAACCAGATTTGTTGGTGGTGGATAACCTCGTAAAATACTTCCCTGTTCGCTCAGGGTTGTTGCAGCGCGTTACAGCCTGGGTTCAGGCAGTGGACAAGGTCAGTTTTGCCGTTAAGAAAGGCGAGACATTGGGAATGGTGGGTGAGTCTGGCTGCGGAAAGACCACTGTTGGTCGTACCCTCCTCCGCCTGATCGAACCGACATCCGGAAGCGTCTCATTTGAAGGCAAAGACATTCTCAAGATGAGTCAACGCGAGCTCAAACCCCTGCGCCGCGACATGCAGATTATCTTCCAAGACCCCTACGCCTCGCTCAACCCCCGTATGCCCATTGGCGAATCCGTCATGGAAGGGTTGCACATCCACAAGGTCGGTCAGCCCAAAGAACGCTGGGAAATCGCCATCAACATGCTTAAGAAGGTGGGGCTCGAAGAATATCACGCCCGCCGTTACCCGCATGAATTTTCCGGCGGACAGCGCCAACGCATTGGTATTGCCCGCGCCTTGGCAATGAACCCCAAGTTCATCGTCTGCGATGAGCCGGTATCTGCTCTTGATGTTTCCATTCAGTCGCAGGTCTTGAACATCCTCAAGGATCTTCAGTCCGAATTCGGTCTGACCTACCTTTTCATTGCGCACAACCTCAGCGTGGTGGAACACATCTCAGATCGTGTGGCGGTGATGTACCTCGGCAAAATGGTCGAATTGACCGATCGCGAGTCTCTTTATCGCGAACCGCTGCATCCGTACACTAAGGCGTTGCTCTCCGCCATTCCTGTGGCGCATCCTAATCAGCAGCGCTCCCGCACCATTCTCAAAGGTGACGTACCCAGCCCGCTCAATCCTCCGAAGGGTTGCCGCTTCCACACCCGCTGCCCCGTTGCCGTTGCGCAGTGTTCACAGGAAGAACCGCAATTCAAGGAAGTTCGTCCGGGTCACTTCGTTGCCTGCTGGCTGGCGGAATAAAATCGATTTTTGAAAAGGGACCGCTCGAAGCGGTCCCTTTTTTTATTCTTGGACTGGTTATAATTGAAAAATGATCAAAGATAACGGGCAGGTGTTCATGAGAAAAAAAACAATCTTATTTATTCTTTGTGCTTCACTCTTGATAATTCCTGCATGCCTTGCCTCAGCCCCACAAATACAAACTCCTGCGCCTGATGAAACCCCCTCGGTGGAGCCTTCACCAACTGTTTTGCCACCGCAATCTTTGCTTACCGTCTGCATGGGACAGGAGCCGAACAGTCTCTATCCATTTGGCGAGTTGAACGACGCTGCCAAAAATGTACTCTCAGCTGTGTACGACGGACCGATAGATATCGTCGAATACGAATACCTCCCGGTCATTCTCAAAACATTACCCAGCCTCGAAAATGGTGACGCGCAAATTGTGCGCGTTGCGGTGCAAACTGGAGATACCGTGCTCGACGCGGATGGGAACCCCATCACACTGAAGGCAGGAGACAGGGTTCGTCCCGCCGATTGCCGCAGTGATGATTGTGTTATCACCTATAACGCAGACAACCCAATCGAAATGGACCAGATGATCTCCACATTTCGCCTGCGCCCCGATCTAACCTGGTCTGACGGCACACCCCTAACCGCCGACGACTCCATCTATTCCTTTGAACTGCATCGCGAAGCAGGCATCGATCCCTTCCTGATCAACCGCACCCAAACATACGAAGCCGCAGATGCCCAAACCTTGCAATGGTTTGGTATCCCCGGCTTCATCGACCCAACCTACTTCACCAACTTCTGGCAGCCCGCCCCAAAACACGCTTGGAGCGAATTCCCCGCCAACCAACTTCCAAATGTAGATCTATCTTCCCGTACCCCGCTCACATGGGGACCCTACCGAATCGTCGAATGGCTGCCTGGGAGCGAGATCAAATTGGAAAAGAATCCATACTACTTCCGGACACAGGATGGTTTTCCGAAAATTGACCTGATACAAATCCGCTTCATACCAGACCCGGAACTGGCTCTGTCCGAATTGATCGCCGGTCGCTGTGACGTGATCGACCCAACCGTGAACCTTGAAGAACATACCAGCCTTCTTCAACAGATGCAAACAGCCGGGCAGGCGCAATTGCTTACCGTCGCAGGAATGAGCATGGAATGGCTTGGATTGGGCATTAACCCTGCTTCTTACGATAATGGATATGATGTCCAAAAAGACCGGCAGGACATCTTCGCTGATAAATACACCCGGCAGGCAATTGCCTACTGCATAGACCGGCAGACCATTGTGGATAATGTATTTCACGGGCTGGTTGGCGTACCGACATCCTACCTGCCGCCCGACCACCCAGCTTTTGACTCGAACATTACAGCCATACCCTACGACCCACAAATCGGCATCTCTCTCCTCGAACAGGCAGGATGGCTCGATGCAGACAATGACCCGAGCACACCACGGCGCGCCATTCTTGTGAAGAATGTTGCCTACAACACACCACTTGTGCTGAATTTTTATGCAACATCCACAACTCAACGCAGACAGGTGGCTGTCATTCTAGAGGATTCACTGTCAGAGTGTGGTATTGGTTTGGATGTAACATTTATGACACCGAACGACCTTTATGCTCCCGGCCCGGCAGGACTGCTCTTTGGACGTCAATTCGACCTTGCTCAGTATGCTTTGGGAATGGATGGCATCGAACCGCCCTGCCAGTGGTTTACAAGTTCATCCATTCCGAACGAAGCCAATTCATGGATCGGAACCAACATTGCCGGGTTTACGAATTCCAGTTACGATGCCGCATGTCAGGAGGCACAGCTTTCCCTGCGCGGAGATGAATCCTATCTGCCGTCGTACCGTCAAACCCAGATCATTGCCGCAGAGGAACTTCCCGCCATACCTTTGTATTCCCGTCTTCGAATTTCTGCTGCTTCACCGGATATTTGCGGATTTTCGCTGGATGCTGTTGCGCCGGTCTTTTGGGATGTAGAGTCATTTGGGGTTGGCGAGACCTGTCAAAAGTGATGGGGAGGCGGGTTCTTAATTTTGCTATAATAAATCTGCTCGTTTCAGTTGTGAGTTAGCTATCATCTGTTGGTGAAATCCTTTTGGTTTTTATGAGGCTTCATGATTCGGAATCTATTGCTTGTCGATGATCAACGGGATATCCTTCGTTTGTTGCGTTCCACACTGGATACGCTCAAAAACAAGGACATAAAAATATTCGAAGCCCAATCAGGGGAGGAAGCACTGCTGGAATCTTCGCGGCATGAGATCCAAATGCTGGTTACGGATTACAAACTGCCGGGTATCACTGGTGTGGAATTGATGCACAAGGTAAGGGCTCGTCACCCGGAGGCAAAGGTGGTTTTCATCACCGGTATGACGGAAAAGAAAATGCGCGATGAGATGCTTAACAGCGGGGCATTTGCAATATTTGAGAAACCCATACCCATGGCAGATTTTTTGGATGCAGTTGAACGCGGCCTTGGGCTGGTGCAAACCATTTTCCCGCCTGAGAATTCGTCCACATCTGGAGAAAAGGAAGAACCCAAAACCAGGCTCTCAGATCTGCTCGCTAATTTCCGCCAGGACTTCAACGCCGATGCTGTTTTTCTCCTCAATGAGCGCGGGCTGATTCATGCTCGCACCGGTAATTTACATGACCAAAGTATGGAAGTATCGCTGATTTCCACTCTCATGGCGATACATAATACGAGCTTGAAGGTTGCAAAGCATAATCATCAAGAGTCGATTGAGTCATATCATGTTTTTAGCGGTGGTGACCATGACCTGCTCTTCATTCCCGTGACCCAGCTATATGCTCTATTGGTTGCAGGAAAAGGACTGGCTTCTGAAGAACAGATCTTGGACTCTGTACGCGGACTGGTGACATTGCGTACACAGGTTGAAAAATCCCTTGCATCCATGGGTGTTACTGGTGAACTCAAATTCAAAACCGCTCCTGAGGCAGCGCCTCAGGTTTCTGCGCCTGTAAAAAAACATACCGACCAGCTTTCCAAAGCAACCCCTGCACCAGAGATGGAGGCGTTGCTCAACCAGGCGGTTGATAAGCCGAAAGCGGCTCCCGCTGATGATTTTTGGGAATCCGCGGCGGAGGACCTTGGTAGAAAATCCACCAATCCCAACGTCATATCGCTGGAAGAAGCAAAGAGAATGGGACTGATCCCCGGCGAATAAATTTGTGATACAATTTTGCCCGCACTGGGGCATGGTGCAATGGCAGCACACCAGCCTTTGGAGCTGTGGATCTTGGTTCGAATCCAGGTGCCCCAGCCATATGGTCCGCGTAAGCGGACAATTTTCTCAAACGGGATTTGCAGCGGAACAACCCATTCACCGCGCAAATCCTGTTTTCATATGAGGTGACCGAATGAAAATTACCGCTGTTCTTCTTGCGGCGGGGCAGGGTACACGAATGAAATCCTCCCTTCCCAAGGTTTTGCATCCTGTGGCAGGGAAGCCTATGATTTGGCATGCTTTACAAGCAATTCGATCTGCCACCAACGAAAAACCTGTGGTGGTGGTGGGGCATGGTGCAGAGCAGGTGACCAAATATCTTGAAAACTCGGCACAAACTGTTCTTCAAGAACCGCAATTGGGAACGGGACACGCTGTTATGCAGGCGGAAACCCTATTGCGCGGCAAAACGGACCTTGTGGTTGTTTGCTATGCCGATATGCCGCTTCTGCGCGGTGAGACGCTTCAGCAATTGGTGGAAACCCAAAAGCAAAATAAGGGTCCCATTTCACTGCTGACGGTGAAAGCGGATGATCCGCGCGGTTTTGGTCGTATCATTCGCGGTGACGATGGAACGGTGAACGCCATCGTTGAGGAATATGTCGCGACGCCTGAGCAGTTACGGGTCAAAGAATTGAACGTGGGGGGCTACTGTTTCGATGCCAATTGGTTATGGGATACGCTTCCACGAATCCCAAAAAACCCAAAGAAGGGTGAATATTATTTGACCGATACGG
>JBAIYF010000562.1:0-1510 GCA_037916115.1 Anaerolineales bacterium | reverse complement strand
CCATGCCGGGCACGAGTGCCGTAATTTTTTCCATCAGCATGGCACGTTGATCGTTCGGGAATGTCTCGAACAGAGTGACAAGCGTATTCGCCTGCTTATACAACGCTTCAGCGATCTTTGGGTGGGCATGACCTAAATTCGCCACGCCATGCCCCGACGAGCAATCAAGATATTCGTTGCCATCTATATCAAATAACGAAGCGCCCTGCCCACGGACTATGGTCAGTGTTTGTTTGGCATACACACCGGATGTGTGTTTATTTTCAGTATCGATAATTTGTTGAGGGTTCATTGGATCACGGTTCCATTTCCAGCTAAAGCATTCGAGATAGGGTTTTGAATTCTTCCATCCGCAATGATGACGCGACTCACACCGCCTTTGAGCGCTTCTTCTGCTCCGAGCACTTTCTTCTTCATGCGACCTTGCGCTGCCTCACTCGCCGCCGCAAGTTGACTCATCGGCAGTTGCCGAATGAGCGTTGACTCGTCTGGGAAGTTTTTCATCAAGCCGGGCACCGCAGTCAGCAATAACAAACTCTCCGCCTTAAGCGCAGACGCCACCATCGCCGCCGCGCGGTCGGCATCCACATTCAACGCCTCCCCTTTTTCACTGACAGCCACCGGCGCGATCACAGGTATATAGCCTACATCAACCAACATCAGCAACAACTCGCTATTCACTTTATCGATCTTGCCCGTGTAATCATCGCGGATAATCTTGCGTTTTCCATTCTCAATAGACTGCACCGCCTCTTTGCGTGTGGCTTGCATTAACTTGCCATCCAGTCCGCACAGCCCAAACGCATTCACGCCCAGCTTTTGCAATTGCTCGGTCAACAACGAATTGACCTTGCCATTCACCGCCATCAGAAAGATTTCCAGCGTCTTCCTATCGGTGTAACGCGAGGTGTACCCCGAAGGCGACGTGATCATCTTTGGCGGCGTACCAAGACCTTCACCGAGTGCATTCGCCTCCGCTGAGCCGCCGTGTACAAAAACCAGTTTCTTGCCTTGCTTCAATAATTCCACGGCATCGTTACAGATCGCGGAAAAATCCACACCTTCTGTGCCGCCGAGTTTTACAACTGTTATTTTTGTCATTGATTGCTCCACAAGAAAAAAGAGGAGAGAAAACCTCTATCCATTCTTTCTTATTTCCTCTTTCTTAGATCGGATGTAACCCCATAAATTCAAGCCCAAGAGTTTCCTCCCAGCCCATCATCAAATTCATGCATTGCACCGCCGTACCAGACGCACCTTTCATCAGGTTGTCTATCGCACACATCGCCACAATGTGACCATTGCTTTCATCCAGTTCAAAGCCGAGATCGGCGTAATTGGAGCCAGCCAGGATCTTCGGCTCTGGCACGCGATAAATTCCGCGCTGTTCTTTCACCACCCGCACGAACGGATTTTCATTCGCCACCGCGCGATAGGCTTTCCACAAATCTTTTGTCGCCACCCCAGGCTTGACCTTGGCATGAGCCGTCGCCAACACACCGCGGACAAT
>JBAIYF010000561.1:0-2907 GCA_037916115.1 Anaerolineales bacterium | reverse complement strand
GCAACTACTTGCGTGTATCCGCCACCGCACCCTCTCCGCGTTGGAATGAAGTGGATGAGGTGACGCTGCTGGCGCTGGATGGCGAAAAAGTGAAGGGTGTAATTCTTTAGGTACGAATGTCACTTTTTGAATTGCGGGGGCAATTGTATAATTTGTATGACATTTTCAGTAAAAGGAGCAACCCATGACCGCTCAATTGATTGATGGAACTGCCATTGCGCAAAAGGTGCGTGATGAAGTAAAGGAGAAAGTTGCAAAACGCCTTACAGAGGGCAAATCGCAGCCGGGTCTGGCAACTGTGCTGGTGGGTGAGCGCATTGACTCTGCTACGTACGTTAGTATGAAGCAGAAGGCGTGTGCCGAGTTGGGGATGACCTCTTTTCATCATCCCGTACCCGCAGATATTTCACAGGAAGACCTTGAAAAACTCATTAAACAGTTGAATGCTGACCCGAAAGTGCACGGCATTTTGGTGCAGTTGCCCCTGCCTGAACATTTGGATGAAGAGCGCATCCTTTCACTCATCAGCATTGAGAAGGATGTGGATGGTTTCTCTCCGATCAACCTGGGGCGCCTTGCTCAAAAGGGACGCGAACCGTTGTTTGTCCCATGTACTCCTTATGGTTGTATCTATCTTTTGAAAGAAGCTGGTGTGAAGATTGCAGGTGCAAATGCGGTAGTGCTTGGGCGTTCAAACATTGTGGGTATGCCTGCTGCGTTATTGCTCATAAAAGAAAATGCAACAGTGACTGTTGTTCACTCGCGGACAAAAGACATCCCTGCGGTTTTGCGTGAGGCGGACATTGTTATCGCCGCCATTGGGCGTGCCGAAATGGTACGCGGCGATTGGCTTAAACCCGGTGCCGCGGTTATTGATGTGGGTATCAACGGCATTCCGAAGCTCAACCCTGATGGCACGCAGATGATCAGCCAGAAGACCGGTAAGCCGCTGCAGCGTTTAGTGGGGGATGTGAACTTTGAAGAAGCTAAAGAAGTGGCGGGCTTTATTACTCCAGTTCCCGGTGGTGTTGGTCCTATGACAATTGCTATGCTGATGGCGAATACATTACGAGCAGCGGAAATTCAAGATAAGTAAAAAGATCAAAGCGGTAATCAAAAAGCGCGGCATAACGCCGCGCTTTTATTGTTTAGGGTTTTATTAGCAACCCCAGATGATTTCCTACCGGGCGCTCCTTACCGGGTCTATTCATTTCAATGGGAGAATTGAGGACGATTGACTTGCCGTTCGCGCCGCGAATGACCATTGCGGAAGACCCGCCTCCGTCCATGTTTGCGCCAGTGTGAACCCCGTAGGAGATGAGCAATTCGCCCAGTTCGGGGAAAGTGGCACCTTCACTGTATCCTTCCTGACGTCCATCTACAACCATCCATGTCAGCCAGCGCCCATTGCGGTTCAAACCGATAGCCGTACGTGGATTTGGCACTTGTGCAGCCAAATTCTTGACTACCCTGCCGTTTTCCACAACCATACGGTCACCGGCGACAGCATTGAATACTTGATTTGGCGATTTATTGAATGAGACCTGGTTTCGGCGTGCGAGATGCACCACTGGTTGTGCCGTATTCTTGGGCGAGTAAACATTCCCGCGTGATGCGGCATAATCGCTAATGCGCACCGGGTCACCGCCATTTGCACAAAGGTTTGTTGGCGAGTTTGCTGCATCCAGGTAACTAAAGTACCCGCCATTGATGGCTGCTGAAAGTTTGAACTCCTCAAGGAATTTTGAGGTTGTGCGGGTGCAGAGGATGTCCGTGTTGTTTGATGAAGGCGTAACAAGGAATTCCAGTTTGGGGTTTTGTAGGTCGATGGCAATGACGTGGACCGCCATCTTGCGAGGGGTGGTCAGGTCTTTACGTTGGTATGTTACGCCGGGATAAAGTTGCTGTGTCACCGAGGTGGGGCGGCTGTTGGTGCTGACCTTTACAAGATAATCGCGCGAACACCAGCCAGTGGAGCCATCCAATTTTTCTATCAACGCCCATTTCGAGTCAGACTCATCCAGCACAGGGACAACATCATTTTTGAAGAGTGCGTTCGTCACCTTTGCAGATAAATTGGGCATCTCACGGATGTTGAGTTTGGATGTATTGACGCGGTACCAGTTCTTATCGCTGTGAGGCGGCACAACTATGGAAGGAGGCGGTTCGGCGCTTGGATTATGTACACTGATGAGATACTCACCAAAGCTCCAGCCTTCACGGGTGCCGTCTTTACTGCGGATTTTGAGCCATTGGTTATCTGGGCTGGCATCCAGTTTTTCCACCAGTTCGCCAAACGTTAGAAGCCCAATGGCATCGAAGTCCAAGCCGGGACCGGAGCGAATTTTCAATGATGCTGGAACGACTCGGTACCAGTTCGTATCCTCCTCTTCGGGCGGGGTGTTGGTTCCGGTACCAGAGCCAGTTCCGGTTCCAGTTCCTGAACCGGTGCCTGTTCCTGTGCCGCCAGTGCCAGTCCCGGAGCCGGTTCCAGTTCCTGTGCCGCTGCCGGTTCCTCCAGTGGATGTGTCTGTGCTGCTAATGTTTTGCAGATATGCGGCAAAGCACCAGCCTGTCAGGGAGCCGTTTGCATTGCGGATATTGAGCCAGGTGCCGTCGGAGTTTTCGCCGATCTTTTCAACCACTTCGTTCAGTGACAGACTGCCAACTTGTGAAAACGACAAACCCGCGCCTGACCGAACTTTGAGTGACCAGACGGTGACACGAAATTTGTTACTGGGTTTGGGCGGCTCAACCGTGCCTGGCACGCTGCTGACGCCGAAGCGTTGTTTGAAGGCATCTGCATTTCCGTTGAAATAGTTCAAGTCGATGTTGAGGCTTTCCACACCGTAGATCGTGCCGTCGCCGTTGTCGGTGAACTGCCAGAGCGTCCAGGTATCCCACGGG
>JBAIYF010000560.1:0-1846 GCA_037916115.1 Anaerolineales bacterium | reverse complement strand
ATAAGAAAGTGCGCGCCCGAGAATTATTCAACAAGATCGTTAACCAGGCGCATCACAACGGCGAACCCGGTGTGCTGTTTCTTGATGCGTCGAATCGAAGCAATCCCGTTCCGCACTTGTATCCGCTGGAAGCGACCAACCCCTGCGGTGAGCAATGGCTTGGACCGTATGAGAACTGCTGTCTCGGTTCGGTGAACCTGAACGAACACTGCGGACCCGATGGCAAGGTGGATTGGGAAACCCTGCGCAAGAGCGTGGTGACCGCCACACGCTTCCTCGATGATGTGGTCGAAGCCAATGCTTATGTTCCGGCTGTGGCGCAGTTGAAAGAAGCCGCCCACAAAGCCCGCCGCATCGGCTTGGGCATTATGGGTCTCGCCGACCTGATGTACCACGTGGGCGTGCGCTATGGTTCGAAGGAAGGTCAGGAATTCGGCGCGCAGGTGATGGAGTTCGTGCGCTACCACGCCATGCAGACCAGCATCCAGCTTGCCGAAGAGCGCGGACCTTTCCCTGCCATTCAAGGCTCGATCTACGACATGGACGATATGAAGTGGCAGGCGCCCAAATCGCTGGTCAAGTATGAGCATAACTGGGGCAGGCCCGAGGTCCAGTGGGATGCGGTGGTGGATGGCATCAAGAAGCATGGCATTCGCAACGCCGCCCAGACCACTGTCGCGCCGACCGGCACCATCGCCACCGTTGCTGGTTGTGAAGGCTACGGCTGTGAACCCGTCTTTGCGCTGGCATACATCCGCCACGTGAACGACAACGGCAAGGATCTGAAATTGACCTACGCCAGCCCGCGCTTCGATGAGGCGCTCAAGAAATTGGGCTTGGGCGAAGAGAAACGACAGGAGATCGTGGAGCAGGTGATGCGCGAAGGTACCTGCCAGCACATCCCTGAACTACCGCAGCACATCCGCGATACGTTCGTGGTCTCTGGCGATGTGACCGCCGAAGAACATGTGCGCATGCAGGGCGCGCTGCAAGCCTTTGTGGATAACTCGCTCTCGAAGACCGTCAACTTCCACGAAGGCGCCACCGAAGGCGACGTTGCCATTGCGTACAAACTCGCCTGGGAACTCGGCTGTAAGGGCATCACCGTGTATGTGACCGGCTCACGCGATAAGGTGGTGCTGGAGACAAAGGCGACTGCGGAAAAGAAGGAAGCGCCTGCGGCTCAGACAGCGCCCGTACCTGTTGCAGCGACCCAAGCCACTCCTACCATTTGGCATGGCACCAAGAAGCCGCGCCCCAAAGCGTTGACCGGACGCACCTACAACATCGACACCCCCGTGGGCAAGGCGTTCATCACCATCAACGAAAACGGTGGGACACAGCCCTTCGAAGCCTTCATCAACACCGCCAAGGCAGGCTCTGAAACCGCCGCCGTCTCTGAGGCGATCGGACGCTTGATCTCCTACATCCTGCGCATGGCATCGCCCATCGCCCCCGTAGACAGACTGCGTGAAGTGGTCGTTCAGCTGGTCGGCATCGGCGGCGGACGCTCGCTCGGCTTCGGTCCGAATCGCGTCAAATCCCTGCCCGATGGCATTGGACAGGTCTTCGATAACTACCTGCGCGACCGCGAAGGCATTGTGATTGAAGAGGTCAAGACCAACGGCAACGGAAACGGACATCACGACCCCGTTGAACACGCTGGCGCCAAAATGAAGATCGGTGACCTGTGCCCCGAATGCGGTGAAGCCGCCGTCGTCAACGAAGAAGGCTGCCGCAAGTGCTATGCTTGTGGGTATAGCGAGTGCTAACCCCCTCCGCCTAACGGCACCTCCCCCAAATTTGACGGTACTTCTGTCGGATTTGGGGGAGGCAGGATGGGGGT
>JBAIYF010000559.1:0-1936 GCA_037916115.1 Anaerolineales bacterium | reverse complement strand
AGTTTTCCCTGCACCAGGTTGACCAATAATGACGATGTTTGTATTTCCGCCGAGTGCCTGCGGGATGGTGAGCATGTGCGGTTGGTAGATCGCTGCGATCTCAGGCCATGTAGGCAGGTAGGGCAGGGTTTGTGTAACGGTATCTTCAAAACGGGCAGAACCGCCGGGTTCCACAGGGGCGGGAGGTGTGATGACCTTCGGTTCTTGCAAGATCTCATCGAGGGCGAAGAGCTGGGCGGCGAGGTGCATACCCTGTGCCCGCCTCAGGGTCAGTCGGCGGTGATTCTCTTCGATGGAACTGGTCTTGCGGGTCTTTGCGAGTTCACGCTGTTCCTGCAACCCCTGCCGCATCTCTGCGATGAGCGGACGGGCACGGCTCACAAGATACCAGATCACCGTAGCAGAAGCAAAGCCGGCAATAAATGAGATGGGGTCAATGAGGTTTAGAAGGAACATGTCGGTTTATTTTGCAAATAAGATGCGCCCGCAAGATGGGCAGTATGCCAGTTTGTTTTGCGAGCGTGCATTTTGCTGCAAGGCGGCATTGAGGTTGGTCCCACAGGCGGCACAGGCGTCATCGTCCACTTCTGCAATGGCAACGCCACGCTTGATTTTTCGAAGATCTTCATAGGTTGCCAACAGAGAGCTATCGATGGGAGCAAGGGCGGCTTCCCGTTCTTGTGTCAGGCTTTCCAATTGGCTGACGATCTCCATTTTTTCATTGAAGAGGCTTTTGTGCTCGTTATTCACCCGGTCTTGAACACTGTCAAGTTCGGTTTTCGCCTTTTCTTTTTCGGTTTCGGTACCTTCGGCGAGAAGTATGGCTTCCAGTTCGCGTTCTTCAAGTGTAGCGAGGTGTTTCTTTAGGGAGGCTATATCCAGTTGCAGGTCTTGCAGTTCCTTGGGGTTGCGGACATTGCCGCTGTACAAACTGGATTCTGCTTGTTCGATCTTGATCTTGAGGTTTTCGGCTTCAATTTCGGCGTGCTTTGCCCGGTGAAGCGCAAGATTGTTCTCTTCGCTTGCCTGATCGTACTGGTGAAGCGCGTTTTTTAGTTTTTTGTCATTATCCAGTGTGTCCTGAATGGCATCCAACCGCGCTTTGGCGCGGTCGATCTGGCTGTCGATTTGCTGGAGTCGGAAAAGTCCGAGCGATGCGCTCATAGGTTGAATTATATACGAAAGGCAAAAAAATAACCCGTCTTCTTTCGAAAACGGGTTGAAAGGTTATTGACTTGTAATGTTGAAATAGTTGTAGGTTGCCTGGGTCAATTTGACAAAGAGAGGGTTGGTAATGTCCCAGATATTTTGGACGGGATGGTAGGTGTAAATGGAAAGGACAAAGTTCCCGCCGGGGGAGTATACAATGCCGACATCGCTGATGTCATGCATGACACCGTCACGGGAAAGGACAAAGCCGTGTTTATGCGGCACGAGCGTACCGTCTGGTACGCCGCCTTGAATGAGGGCGCCAAACTTATCCAACGCCAAAAAGTCAATGATGAGCTGGCAAGTTTCAGGGGTAACACGTCCAGGGAAGGCGGCAACAAGTGCTCCTCCGCCGGTTTGGACACATTGATAGATATCTGCCATCAATATTCCCATTTCGGATGCGGTGGTTTGCGAGTATGGATCCGGGTCGGTGAAGACATCAGGGCGGGAGTTGCCAGGGGTTACACGTCCAGGGATCAAATTGGGTGCGCCCAGGAAGAACATACCGCTGATGTATGTGCTTTGCAAACCAATAGCTTCCATATCCCGCGTCACAACGATCGGACCATTGTTCGGGTCAATGCGCTCAAGAATCAGGTCTGTGGCGGAATTGTCCGAGATGCGGAAGACCCGTGAAATCACTTCGGTGGTTTCTGCATCAAGGTTTGTGCCGCGATTGATCAGGAAGGAAGTTAGGATGGGAAGCTTGATCGTACTGGAGGCT
>JBAIYF010000558.1:0-4003 GCA_037916115.1 Anaerolineales bacterium | reverse complement strand
TCGCTGACCTGCCCACCGAAATAGACTTGAATGAGGAACGGCTCGCGGTCATCGCGCTCGGGTTGCGGGGTGGTGAGCCAAGCATGCAACTCGGCGCGCCCCGCTTCGGTGACGTGGTAGATCTTCATATCGAGCCGTTCTTCGCGCTCGATCACTTCTTTGGTGACCATGCCTTGCTCTTCAAGCTCGGCAAGTGTGCGATAGATCTGGCTTTGGTTGGCGGGCCAGAAGTGCTGCACCGAGTTGTCGAAGGCTTTTTTCAGGTCGTAGCCTGAGAGAGGCAGAAAGGAGAGAAAACCGAGGATGGCGTGTTTGAGTGACATATGCGTATAGATTATATAGTATTAGTTTTATATGATTAGTAATATACTTTAGTGGGTTTGACCTGTCAATGGGATTAAACGCCTCAAACCCCGCCGGGGGGTGCTTCTCACTATTTGAGTTTTTGTTTCGCTTTAGGGTTTGTTGCCAATAGTGAAGTAGAAGGTTGTCCCCATACCTTCTGTTGATTCCAGCCAGATACTTCCATTGTGAACTTCAATGATCCGTTTCACCAGTGCCAATCCCACTCCGGTGCCTTCTGAATTTACATCCAGCTTGTCAAATAACCCAAATACCCGTTCCTTAAATTCCTTTTTTATTCCAATGCCATTATCCCGTACATAAAAAACGGGGGAGTTGTTATGCAGGATGTAATTGATCTCAATATCCGGCTCCCGCATGTTGCTGGTGAATTTGGCGGCATTGTCTACAAGGTTCTGTACAACTTCGATCAGCCTTTCTTTATCTCCATACACCGACGGGAATCCGCTTCCAATTCGAACCGGGATTTTCTTCTCTTTTAAGCGCCCTTCGACTCTTGCAAGGGCTTCCTGAACAATGACCTCGAACGGGATGGTTTTTTTTTCGTTTACCACCCTGCCAACACGTGACAGTTCCAGTAATTCGCTCAGCAGGCGATGCATTTTTTCGGTAGCGTCAGAAATTCGTTGGATGTCTGACCGCATCCTCTCGAAATTTCCTTTTCGGGCATCGTTTTCAAGATACCCCAGAAAACCGCGGATGGTGATCAGTGGAGATTTGAGGTCGTGCGAGGCAGTGTAACTGAATCGTTCGAGTTCTTCGTTCTTCATCTCCAATTCGTGGATCAGTTTTTCCTGAATATTCAGTTCCTTCTTCAGGGCGTCTTGCAGGCGGGTCTTTTCAATGGCAACTGCCAGGTTGGATGAGATCGTCAAAAGCGGGCGTGTATCAATGTTGTTAAAGGCGTATTCGCGTTCAGAACTTTCAAGAGTGATCACCCCCAAAACATTTTCCATGGACATGATCGGGACAGAAAAGGAGGAAAGAATGGTTGCGTCAGTCGTATGGATAACGTTCAGTTCACCAGCTTTTTCTGCCCAGTTGGTGTTTATTAGAATCGGTTTTTTCGCTTTCATCACCTGGGTGGTCATGCCCTCCCCGTAGTGAATAGGAATGTCTGCTACATGTGCGCCATCCTCGTAGTGATACGGGAAGTGAATGAGGTCAGTGCCGGGGTCGTGAATGGCGATCAGTACATTATTTGCTTTGAAGGCCAGCCGGATCTGTTCTCCGGTGTTTTGTATCAGCTGCTTCAGGTCGTTTTTCTGGCTCAGGGTTTCGCTGATACCATATACCGCCTTGAGTTCATCAATTCGGCTCTTTAATTGCTGTTCTGCCTGTTTGCGCGCGGTAACATCAAGTAAGAAACCTTGTACGATGAGTTGATCTGCGTCAATCATGACCAGGCTTTCATCGTATATCCAGATTTGCCTGTTATCACGGGTAAGGATTCTATATTCGAACTTGGGCATCTGACCTTCGTGAAGCGCCCTGGTTTCTTCCTCCAAGACTCTGTTGCGATCATCTGGATGTACCCGTGAGAACCATAAGTTAGGGTCAGACAGCCACTCTTCCGGGGTATAACCGGTTATGGTGTAAATTCGCGGGCTGACATAACTCCATTTGCCTGCCACCCCGGGTTCGGCGGTGTATATGGCAATCGGAATGCTTTCCACAAGTCCGCGGTATCTGGATTCCGCCTCTTCCAGCTGGGCTTGGATCTTGAGTCTCTTGCCTAATTCTGCTTCGGAACTTTGGATATTCTTATTTAACTGATTAATGACCAGCCACTGAAAAGTAGTTATCATGGCAACAGCAGTGCCAAGCGCAAAATAATCCGAGAAATTATTGATTATCCCGATTTTATTTCGCAAAACGCCCTGCGATTCCAATACCCCATAGATGATAATTTCGATGATGATGATCGTGCCGCAAATAATGGTGCCCGATTTACCCGCAAGAAGCCCTGTTGCAGTCAGTATAACAATCAACCCCATAAGCGCAACATCTCGGATGCCGTTGTTGATAAAAAAAAGATTGGAAAATATAACAAGCGAGAAAAACAAGGCGAGCCAGCTGCCTGCAGTAACGTACCCCAGATAGGTAAGCATAAAAGTTGCCAAAAGGACGGCGCTTAATACCAGCATGGCGGGACGGTTAATATTCATTATTGCCATGGAAATAACACTGACGAAAGCAATGGCAAGAATAATGAGGATTAATACCCGTGTTCCGGTAAGTTGCTGGGAGTCCAAAACTCCGTTTGGAAACTTTCCAATTTTTTTCATGATGACAAAGTATGAGGATTTTTTATAATTCTACTTTATATTTTGAGCTCGACCTTCTTTTTCTTTATAACAAAAAGAACCCCACATAGGGGTCCTGAGTTTGAGCCACCAGTGGGATACGAACCCACGACCTGACGATTACGAATCGTCTGCTCTGCCAGCTGAGCTATGGTGGCTTATTATTTTTGCGGGCGGGATTATAAAGGATTTGACCCAATCTCGCAAGTTTTCAGCTTTTCGTGTTGTCTGATAGCATGGAGAAATGCCCATGCGAATTGCAATGCTTTCCTATCATACATGTCCGCTTGCCACTCTGGGCGGCAAAGATACTGGCGGAATGAACGTTTACGTCCGCGACCTCACCCGCGAACTCGGGCGGCAGGGGATTCATGTAGACGTATTTACACGTTCACAGGACGAACATGTACCTCATGTTGTCCACGAACTGGGGTACGGCAACCGTGTTGTTCATATTCCGGCTGGTCCAGAGGAACCTCGAAGCAAAAGCGATATAACAAAATTCATTCCTGAATTTGCCGAGGGAGTACAGCGATTTGCTGAAGAGAAGGGGATTAAGTATGATGTTATCCACAGCCATTACTGGATGTCTGGTCTGGCGGCAGAAATCCTGAGCGATGCTTGGGGCGGGACGCCCATTGTACACATGTTCCACACACTGGGTGAGATGAAGAACCGCGTGGCTCGGTCGGAGGATGAAAAAGCAGGCACAGATCGACTCAATGGAGAGAGGCAGGTCCTCCGGCGGGCGAACCGCATCATCGTCGCCACCCTGGCGGAATTGACCCAGTTGCGCTTCCTATATCGTGCTGAAGCCTCCAAAATGAGCATTATCCCTCCAGGTGTGGATACAGGGCATTTCTATCCCATTCCAGCAGATGAAGCGAAGCAGTACATCGGCTTAAAGCCGGAGAATCGCATGATCTTATTTGTTGGGCGTATCGAGCCGCTCAAAGGGGTCGATACACTCATTAAAGCCATGTCGTGTCTCGACCTAAGTTTGACGAGCCTGGATCAACCCGTACATCTTGCAATCATTGGCGGCGAGCCAGATGTGGAACCGGAAAAAATGACCGAAGAAATGGCGCGCCTTCAAAAAATTTGTGATGACCTTTGCATGGGTACCATGGTCGTTTTTCTAGGAAAACGTGCGCAAGATACCCTTCCATATTATTATTCCGCAGCTGAAGTGTTGGTCATGCCGTCCTTGTATGAATCCTTTGGCATGGTTGCACTGGAGGCAATGGCGTCTGGAACGCCCGTCATCGCCTCTGAAGTGGGCGGGCTTGGTTACCTCGTGCAGGATGGGGAGACAGGCTTCACCGTCCCAGATA
>JBAIYF010000557.1:0-1590 GCA_037916115.1 Anaerolineales bacterium | reverse complement strand
TCCCACCGCATCGGGCGGAGGAGGAGGCGCGCCGCGTCCCTGCCAGGTGTTGAGTCCAACATGGTGGTGATATCCGCCCGCAGAGACGAAAGCCATTCCGATTCCCTTTGAAACGCCCATCACATCGAAGCCGAGCACGCCGTGATAGAAGTTGACTGCCTCGTCGATGTCGCGCACATGCAGGTGGACATGCCCCATGCGGGTTTCAGCGGGGACGGGCGCGTCGATGCGGTCGTCATCTTGGATGTGCTTGAAAAGCGCATCCACGTCGAGCGCTTCACGTCCGTCGCTCCAGCGACCATCTGCCCAGCGGGCTTCATAGTTGCCATCTTTCATTGTCCACGAACCGTCTTCAGGTGACTCGCAATACAGTTCGATGCCGTTGCCTTCGGGATCGTTGAGATAGGTGGTCTTGGTCATCACATGGTCGGTGGGTGAGTTGGGGATCTTCAACGCAAACAAACGCGCCATGGCGATGGCAAGCTCGCGGCGATTTGGAAAGAGAATAGCGAAGTGATACAGACCCGTCGCGCCGCGATAGCGCTTGAGGTTCGGTTCTTCGACCAGTTGAAGCAAGTCCACGCCGCCCGCCCCAAGACCGGCTTTGTTGCCCTCGCGCCAGTGGATCTTGAAGCCCATGGCTTTTTCGTAAAAGAGAATCTGATTCTCCAGGTTGGCAACGGTCAGTGAGACATGTCCCATTTTGGTGGCGGGATGAACCGAATATTCTTGAAGCGTGTTTGGCTGCGTCATCATGTTTACCTCTAACTTGAAATGCGAAGTTTGAAAACTTCGGAGCGCAGCATCGTTCAACGCCGCACTCCATTTTATTTTAGCTGAGAATTTTTACTGTGCTTGCCCAGTTCGTGCCAAGTGTGCCCTGTAAGGTGATATGCAGCAACTGCATGGCTTCGATCTGGCGGGCGCGCTGCAGCGGACCGGCGTCAATGGCGCGCATGCCGCCATCCGTCACCAACTGCACAACCTTGGCTTTGGCATCGGCATCGTCGCCCGCAATGAAGACATCCAGCTTTTGCCCGGCAACTTCCCCGGCAATGAGCGTACCAGCATACGTAGTGTTGAACGCCTTGACCACTTTTGCACCAGCCACAAGCGCCTTTGCAAGATCTTCCGCGGACGATGAATCAGGTGCAGTGGCGAGACCATCGTAAGTAGCGTTGAGCGGGTTGGCAATGTCCACTACGACCTTGCCAGCGAGTTTGCTACCGAGCTGCTTGGCAATTTCAATGTTGGTGCCGTACCAAACGGCGAGCACGACCACGTCGCCCAGCGGTGTATCGAGTGTGCCGACTTCAGCGTTCAATTCTGCGGCGGCTTTCTGCGCAGTTTCGGGGTTGGCATCCACAAAGGTCACCTTGTGTCCGCCTGCGATGGCGCGGGTTGCGATGCCACGTCCCATATTTCCTGCGCCGATGATTGTGATGTTCATGTTGACTCTCCTTGAGTTGTTTGATAAGATACATCCGTTGTGTAAACAACAGATGTTGTCTAATTTACCAATCCCCCAATTGAAAGTCAACCAACAAAGGCTTTCAAATGTTGACTAAGCAACAAAGGAGCGAAAATGTT
>JBAIYF010000556.1:0-3221 GCA_037916115.1 Anaerolineales bacterium | reverse complement strand
TTCCGCGCGAGCGGAAATCATGTTTGCATTTAGACCTGCGGCTTCGGTTCGCAGGTCTTCTCTTTCCAATCCCAAAACGATCGCATCGGCGATCGACTGCGGATCGTTGGCATCGAACAACAGACCATTCCGCCCGTGAGTGATCCACTCACGGATGGAATCGAGATCGCCCGCCGCAGGGAAACATCCGCACGCCATGGCTTCGATCAGCGAGTTGGGCGTGCCATCGTGAATGCTTGGCGAGACCACGATCTGCGCCCCACGAAAGACCTCCCCCATTTTTTCATGCGGAAACGCAGGCAGCAACTCCACTGCGTTTTCGATCCCCAATTCCTTCACCCAACCCTGTGCCTGCGGCTCGTTCTGCATGCCAGTGCAAATGAACTTCGCATCTGGTCGTTTTGCCAGCACCAGCGGAATGGCTTTGAAGAACGAGTCGTTGCGCACATACGGGCGCACCCCGCGCGGATTGATGACCACCGGTTCCTTCACCAACTCAGTTGGAGGATAAAAAACATCGCCTCTGATTCCGCCGTTGCCGGGTACGACCAACCCAGGCTTATCCACGCTCAAGCCCCACGCATGAGCCAGTTTCACGTCGCGGTTCACATCGGCGTGCAAGGCATCTGCCATGCGCAAGACCTTGCGGGTGTACCACCCCATCAGCGGCGTGGACGGAGCATGCAGGGTGAAGTCGTTGCCCCACACAGAGACGATGAACATCGGTCGGTTTTTCAGCCCCTGCAAGGCAGAAGCCGCCAGCATGCCCTCGTAGGGAATGCGCATGGCATGGACAATATCCGGCTGAACTTCTTTGATGAATGCCCGTAATTTTGGCGCGGCAGCGGGAATGGTCACGGGGCCGAACCACTGTCTGATTTTGGTGCGCAGGTTCAAGGTCCGCGAGGAGGCGGAGGAGGGCGCGGAGGTACGTTTCTTGGCGGCGCTGAACGCCACCGGCGTGAATTCCATCCGCTGTACGGGCAGGTCAAATTCCGCTTCAAATGTGGAGGCGATAAAGACATCGTCGCCGCGTTCGATGAAGTGCCGGATCCAGTTTTTCGAAATGGGCGAACGGACATCTGTGACAAAAAGCAGGCGCATAGGGTGATTATACAGCCTCCACTTTGTAGTATATTTAAGCGCATGAGCGCTGGACGCATTCTAATTGTTGAAGATAATATGGACACGTATGAACTGGTGCGGTTCATTCTGGAAAAGAACGGGTTTGAGACCTTCCTTGCCATGAATGGGCGCGACGGCGTCACCGCCGTTAATGCCCAAAAACCGGACCTGATCATCATGGACCTTTCAATGCCGGAAATGGACGGCTGGACGGCAACCCGCCTGATCAAGAGCAACCCCGCCACAACAGACATTCCGCTGATCGCACTGACAGCCAACGCACTGCCCGGCGACCGCAAACGCGCCCTCGACGCGGGCTGTAATGAATACATCACCAAACCCATGGACTTGATGGACCTGCTCGAAACCGTTCAAAATTGGATCAAAAAACAGGGATGACCAACGGTTTGCAGTTCTGTGGCAATTGAACCCGCTGCGCGGGAATTGAACGCAAGCCGAATTTTTCACCATTAAGAGGAATAAAAATATGAAACAGATCTGTGTCGTCGGCGTTGGGTATGTCGGTCTTGTAACCGCCGCCTGCTTTGCCGACCTGGGCAACCGCGTGATCGCGCTCGATGTGAACGAGGAACGCGTTGCAAATCTCAAAAAGGGCATCATGCCCATTTACGAACCCGGTTTGGATGAACTGGTAAAACGCAACGTCAAGGGCGGGCGTATTACCTTCACTACATCCTATACCGAAGCGTTGAAAGGTGCAGAATTCGCCTTCATTGCAGTGGGCACGCCCTCCGGCTCCGATGGCTCGGCAGATTTACAGTATGTAGCCGCCGCCGCAACTTCCATTGCAAAGAATATGACCGCACCGCTCGTCATCATCAACAAGAGTACGGTTCCGATCGGGACCGGTGACTGGGTTGCCGATATTGTGAAGGGTGCTCAGCCCAAGCCGATCGACTTTGCC
Organism: Anaerolineales bacterium; assembly: GCA_037916115.1. GTDB lineage: Bacteria > Chloroflexota > Anaerolineae > Anaerolineales > Villigracilaceae > Villigracilis. Next base: position 1,171 of record JBAIYF010000556.1, on the reverse strand, counting down.
GTGGTCTCCTGCCCCGAATTCCTGCGCGAAGGGTCTGCCATCGGTGACTTTATGAACCCGCACCGTACCGTGATCGGTTCGCTGGACAAGGACGCCGCGAGCAAGGTTGCCCAACTGCACCTGCCCCTGCGCGCGCCCATTGTCATCACCGATCTGCGCACCGCGGAAATGATCAAGTACGCCAGCAACGCCTTTCTTGCCACCAAGATCTCTTTCATCAACGAACTCGCTGATCTGTGCGAACGCGTCGGCGCGGATGTGAAGGAAGTGGCGGCAGGCATGGGCTATGATGCGCGCATTGGACGCCACTTCCTTGATGCCGGTCTTGGCTGGGGTGGTTCGTGCTTCCCCAAGGATGTGGAGGCGCTCGCCTTCATGGCGAAAGAGAAGGGTCTTAATCCGCGCATTCTTAACAGTGTGATGGATGTGAACTACGACCGCCGCAAGGAAGCCGTAAAGGTTGTGCAGGAAATGCTCGGCGGCACCATCAAAGGCAAGACCATTGGTCTGCTCGGTTTGGCGTTCAAGCCCAATACGGACGACATGCGCGACGCTCCCGCAATCGACATTTCGGAGGAATTGATCGAAGCGGGTGCGAAGGTCCGCGCGTATGACCCGGTTGCGATGCAGGTGGCACGCCCGATCCTCCCGGCGGTGGAAATGTTCGAGGAACCGTATAAGATGGCGGACGGGTGCGATGCGCTGATGGTCGTCACCGAATGGAACGAGTTCAAGCAATTGGACCTGGACAAGGTCAAGGGCTTGCTCAAGTCCCCGGTCATTTACGACGGGCGCAACATCTACGAACCCTGGCGCATGAAAGATATGGGCTTCACCTACCGCGCGATCGGACGCTAGTTGGATCATTAGAAAATTGGTAAATTAGCAGAAAGGTAGTCGGATAGTCGGTTGACTGACTATCCGACTTTTTGACTAAAAACTACATGACGAACACTCCCCCCGTTTGTAACTATGAAGGCTCCGACTACCAGCAATCCTTTTGGGAGCAGGGCGGGCGCGCCTATGAAGACCGCGCCGAAGCCATTGCGCTGAAGCGCATGCTGCCCCAAAGCGGAAAACTGATGTTGGAACTCGGCGCAGGTGCCGGGCGTAATACGCCGCGCTATGCCGGTTTTGAACGCATTGTGGTTCTGGATTATTCGACCACGCA
>JBAIYF010000555.1:0-3920 GCA_037916115.1 Anaerolineales bacterium | reverse complement strand
CCAGCCTCTATGCCTACACCCCTGCCAACTGGCTTAGCAACGATTTTGACGTAACCCGCTCCTTCGGCGCCAGCGAAAGCGACCATGCCAACCGCGGTCCCGCCTACCTTGTGCTTGCAGCCCCGCTATATTTTCTTTTGGAAATGCTGGGATTGGACTACGCCTCAGCCTGGCACCTGATCAACTTCCTGACCTTCAACCTCGGCATTTACCTGCTCTATCGCCTCGCCTCAAAATGGATGAGCCGCGAGTCTGCGTTTATAGCCACCGCCCTCTTCGCATTTCAACCCCTCTTGTGGGGACACGCCTTCATCAACCCCAAAGATTCGGTCTTTACCACCTTCTTCATCGCCAGCATCCTTACTGGATTCAACATGGTAGAGCAACTAAAACCCGACAGTGGCTACACGCAAAAGATAAAGACTGTCATTTTTCCAGCCATCATCCTCGGACTTTCAACCTCTGTTCGAATTCTTGCCCCGCTTGCAGGGTTGCTGGCAATTATTTATGCTCTTCTGACTCTCAAAAAAGATTTTCTCAAACCGCAAAACCTGACCGCGCTTTTCATCTATGGGGTCGCCGCCGTCATGGTCATGACCGCCGCCTGGCCGTATTTGTGGATTCACCCGTTGTATCAATTCAGTGAAGTGCTGGCGCTCATGGGCGAACACCCCGCATCCATTCAGGTGCTCTTCAGTGGAGAACTCTTCCGCGCATATGACCTGCCGCGCAGTTACCTGCCCAAATTGCTGACGCTCACCCTCACAGAACCCGTCCTGCCATTGTTTGCGCTCGGGCTGCTGATATCCATGTGGAAGCGAGAGCACTGGCGCGCTCTCGGGTTGATCCTGCTTTGGTTCGTCATCCCAGCCGCTTACGTCGTTCTGAGCCGCCCGCCCTTATCTGATAACTTCCGCCACTTCCTTTTTATCCTCCCGCCATTGTTTATTTTCGGCGGCATTGCATTGGACTTTTTATCGCAGAAGATAAAAACCCAATGGACAAAATTCGTTATAGCCATTGCATTGATCTCGCCGGGAATCTACGCGGGCATCATGCTTCATCCCTATCAATACACGTATTACAACAACCTCGCCAGCAAGGTGAATGAGAATTACGAAACCGATTACTGGCTAACCTGTTACCGTGAAGCCGTATTGGAATTTGAACAGACTGCACCAGACGGCGCAAAGTTATTTGTGCGGCGTGAACCGCAAATTGCGGCGTACTACGCAAGTGAAAATATCAACATCCGCGATTTCCGCAGCGAAAGAGCTTCCATGCAGCCGGGTGACTTTTATCTTGTAAATACCCGCGCCAACGAACACCTGCGCGATTTTCGTAACGACCCCACCGTATTGGACATTTCCCGAAACGGGAATACGTTTTGCGTCATAAAACAAGTCCAGTAACTTATAATGCCCACGCTATGACCCCTTCTCCACGCCTGCTTCTCACCATTGATTACGAATCCTGGTTCGCACTCTCACGCCAGTACGACTTCCTGCCAGCGGAAACCCGTATGCGCATGGATGAAGAGATCGCCCGAACCTCACTAGACCCCATCCTCGACATGCTTGGAAATGCGAAGGTCACCTTCTATCTGGTAGGCGAAGTCGTCGGTTGGTATCCTGAAATCCCTGAAAAGATCCAACAGAGAGGTCATGAGGTCGGCTTTCACTGCCATACCCATCGCCGCATTTGGGATGCTAAAGAACTGGAAAAAGACCTGATCGCATCAGCAGATTGGATTCAAAAATACAAGGTGAGCGGCTATCGCGCGCCAATGATCACCACCTCCGAAGAGTCGTATCCGCTTTTGGAACGGCATGGGTTTATATACAGCTCTTCACTTTACGCCCCGACCGGCACATCGGTTCATAAAGGCGGCGTTTTGGAAATCCCAGTCAGCACACTTGCCCTGCGACAAGTTTCAAAAGATTTCAACGCACCCCGCAACATGAATTCCAAACTTCTGCGCGGCGGCGAATTCCCCTACGGCTCCAGTTTCATGAGCGGACTTTTTCCCCGCACCGTCTTCAAGACCATTGAAAGGGAATTCAGGGCGGGCAAAAGCCCTGTTATCTTTTTACACCCATACGAACTTATCACGCCGCCGCGCTGGTACGCACGCATGACAAAAGACCTCATCAAACACCCCGAACTTTTACCGTTCATGTTCAACAAATCCAAATTCCTGAAAGACCTGCTGCGTAACTTCCCCACGTCCACCATGCAGGATTATATGAAAGAACTTCAATGAACATTCAAAAAGTCGACTCCCTCAACGTCCCAGCCCTTGAGCCGCAACTCAGTTACAGCGGGCTCGACTCGTGGATGAACTTTATCAACAGCATGTACGGTCACCCCGTCCATCGCTTTGTCGTTACTGAAGGCAGCCAGCCTGTTGGCGCGCTCTCACTCCTTGAAGTCAAACATCCAGTCTTCGGTCACTATCTGGCCACCGCCCCATTCGGCAGCTATGGCGGCTTCACGTACGAGAACGAACAGGCACGCGATCTTTTATTGGATGAAACCCGCCGCCTGGCACAGGAACTTAAAGTTGAGTACGTTTCCCTGCGCTTTGACAATACCGCCTCTGCCCCACCCGATGGCTGGGTGAACCATCCCGTTTACTTCACCTACCTGATAGATATCTCCGCACCCGCAGATGATCTGATGAAGCGCTTTTCCTCCGACCACCGCAACCACATCCGCAAATCACTAAAAAAGGGATTCTCCATCCGCTTTGGTCACCTTGATTTATTGGATGACGCCTACGAAGCCATTGCGCTCAGCATGCACGAACTCGGCTCGCCGTATCACTCCAAGCAATATCTCCGTCAGATGGCAACCAACCTGGGTGACGCGCTCCAATTCGCGGTCACGTATGATGCGAAGGGCAAGATCACAGGTGGGGGCGTTTTCATCTATCAGGGTAAAACCATATTCAACCTGCATGCCAACGTCCTGCGGTTTGCACGTTCGTCCTACTCAGGCGAATTCCTGTACTGGTCGGTCATTGAACATGCCATGAAAAAGGGCTGTACAACTTTCGATCTTGGTCGCAGCTTGGTTGGTTCGGGGAATGATATTTTCAAATCCAAATGGGCGCCGGAGAAAAGACCGTTGGCGTATTGGTTCTGGCTTGCGCCGGGACACGAACTCCCATCTTTAAATCAAAAGAATCCGAAGTTCCAGTTCATCATTGCTACTTGGAAACTGCTTCCGCGTTTCATTGTCCGCCCACTCGGACCGTTCGCCATCCGCGGTTTTGTGTAACATGTCATACACTCTTTACCCGTTGAAGTCTATTTCTGCCGAGCGCCTACCCCGCATTGCAGAGATCCATATGGGAGACGCCGGACTGCTCTCAAAGCTGGGCTACCCGTTCGTGTTACGCTATTTTGAAGGCGCAACGAAAGATGAACGTGCCTTTGGTTTTTATGCACAAGATGACAAGACGGGCGAGATCATGGGCTTTAGCCTGGCTTCCCCCGAGCCTTCTGCGCTGACCTCCAAACTCACTGAAGATAAAGGCTGGTTCATCAAAAATATCCTCAAGGTCATATTCACCAAGCCGTTGGCTTTTTTGCAAATGGCGATCTCCAGCGTCACCATCCGCGGGCAGATGTACGAACCGAACACGATCGAATGTGTGTATTTCACAGTCGACCCGAAGTTTCGCGGGCGCGGGTTGGGGCGCTCCCTGCAAAAGGCGCTCATGGACGACGGGCGGAAACAGGGGTATAAAAAAATCTATGCAAGTGTGGAAACCTGGAACATCGCCAGCCTGAAAGCCACACAAGCCAATGGCTTCAAGATCATCAAAACTTTTCGTGAAGGCATTTATCACAGGCATCGCCTGGAAAGCGAGTTGTAAAAGCATGACCACCCATCGAGAACGGATCCAAGCCTGC
>JBAIYF010000554.1:0-7553 GCA_037916115.1 Anaerolineales bacterium | reverse complement strand
TCAAACGCTATATCCTCTTCCACCACAAACGCCACCCCAAGGAAATGGGCGAAAATGAGATTCGCGCCTTTATCGTTCACCTCACCAGCGACCGAAAAGTTGCCGCCTCCACCTCAAACCAGGCACTCAGCGCCATCCTTTTTCTATACCGCACCGTCCTCCAGGTCGACATCACCCTCCCGCCAGACCTCTCCAATACATCCCGCCCAAAAAGACTCCCCACCGTACTTACCCAAACCGAAGCCATCAAGATCATCAACCTTATGCAGGGCGTCACCCGCCTGATGGCAAAGATACTCTATGGCTCCGGAGTGCGCATAATGGAATGCATGCGCCTTCGCGTCAAAGACATCGACTTCGGCAACCGCCAGATCATCGTCCGCGGAGGCACAGGCGACAACGACCGCATCACCGTCCTCCCCGACTCCCTCATACCTGAAATAAAACAACAACTTCAAGATGTAAAAGCCCTCCACCAGAAAGACCTTGCAGAAGGCTACGGCGAAACCCTGCTCCCCAATGCCCTCAACGCTAAATACATAAATGCATCCAAAGATTGGGAATGGCAATTCATCTTCCCCGCCTCACAACGCTCCACCGACCCGCTCACCGGCATAATCCGCCGCCACCACCTGGACGAAACCGTACTCCAAAGAGCCATTCGCGAAGCCGCAAAACGGGCGGGAATAAACAAACAAGTCTCCCCCCACACCTTCCGCCACAGCTTCGCCACCCACCTCCTCCAAAACGGCTACGACATCCGCACCGTACAGGAACTCCTCGGGCACAAAGACGTCAAAACCACCATGATCTATACACATGTATTGCAACGCGGCGGATTAGCAGTAAAATCCCCTCTGGATGCGTAACCACCACCAACCCTACTAATCCCTGATCCCTAGCACCTGACACCTGGTACCTTCAACCTGTAACCTTCAACCTGCCACCTGCAACCTAAAAAAATGAAACTCCTAACCACCACCCAAATGCGTGCCGTCGAAAAAGAAGCCGACAGCAAAGGCACCACCTACGCCCAACTCATGCAAAACGCTGGGAAAGGCATGGCAGAACTCATTCACACCATAGGGCAGGAAGGCAGGTTTCGCACCATCACAGGCATCGTCGGCACAGGCAACAACGGCGGCGACACCCTCGTAGCCCTCACATGGCTCGCCAACGCAGGCTGGCGCACCCACGCCTACCTCGTCAACCGCAAAACCGCAGGCGACGAACTCATCACTGCCTACCTCGAAGCAGGCGGCGAACTCGAATCCTCCACCTCCGACAGCACCTTCGACACCCTCCGCACCTTTTTGGAAGACTCAGACCTACTGCTCGACGGACTGCTTGGGACCGGCATCAAACTCCCCCTTAGGCAAGAGGCGGCACTCGTCCTCCAGGGCATTGCCCTCATCCTATCCGACCTCGAAACCCAACCCCTCATCATCGCCGTCGACTGCCCCTCCGGCGTAAACTGCGATACAGGCGCCTGCGCCGACGAAACCCTGCCCGCCGACCTCACCCTCACCATGGCAGCCGTCAAACAAGGCTTGCTCAAATTCCCCGCCTTCGAATACATCGGCGCCCTCGAAGTCATCGACATCGGCTTGCCCCAAAATTTGGATACATGGAATGCATTGCACATCGAAGCAGCCGATGCCGGCATGGTCTCAGCCATATTACCTGAACGCAGCCCCGCCTCACACAAAGGGACGTTTGGTACGGCCCTCGTGATAGCTGGGTCTGCATCCTACACCGGGGCAGCCTTGCTTGCAGGGCAAGCCGCATACCGTATTGGCGTTGGCTTGGTCAACATGGCAGTTCCAGAACCCTTGCAGCCCATCATCGCCGGGCACCTCCCCGAAGCCACCTGGCTCACGCTCGCCCATGAACACGGCTTCATCTCCGAAAAAGCCATTCACCACCTGCTCAACAACCTCGGGCGCGCCACCGCCATCCTCATCGGACCCGGCCTCGGCGACCGTCACACCACCAAACTGTTCATCGAACACCTTCTCCCAGATCTTCACCTGCCCCTCGTCCTCGATGCCGACGGCTTGCGTCACCTGGCAGGCATTACCGACTGGCACAAAAAAATAACCCAACCCGCCATCCTCACCCCGCACCCCGGCGAAATGTCTGCACTCACTCGTCTCTCTGTCGAAGAGATTCAAACCAACCGCGAAGCCATCGCCTCAAAATACGCGCAGCAATGGGGGCACATCGTCGTCCTCAAAGGCGCCTTCACCGTCATCGCCTCACCCGACGGGCGCTCCACCATCATCCCGGTTGCCACACCCGCCCTCGCCCGCGCTGGCACAGGTGACGTCCTCGCTGGAGTCATCGTTGGCTTGCTTGCACAAGGACTTTCCCCCTACGAAGCCGCGCTTGCAGGCGCATACATCCACGCCCAGGCAGGGCTTCACGCCGCAGAAACCCTTGGCACCACCACCTCCGTCCTTGCCACCGACGTTCTCACCTCCATCCCCGACATCCTCGCCGACCTCGAATAAGGTTTCCCTTCGTGACCCTTCTTCCCCTTTGTGGTTGCGAACTCGATCACAAAAAAAGAGACCTTCCTCTCGGAAAGCCTCTTCTTTGACCAATTTACCAATCTACCAATTTACCAATCTACCAAATTACTAATCTACCAAACTAACTATTCATAAACGCTTCAAGGTTATCCTTGCTAATACGAAACGCCTTGCCGACCTTCTTCGCCTTCAGGCTTCCGTCTTGAATGGCAGCCATAATATCGTCTTCGGTCACCTTCATCACCTGCGCCGCCTCAGCGGGGGTCATAATATCCGGCATCTTGGCGCCGCCGCCAGCTGCCGCCGCACCGCCGCCCGGAGCCTGATACCCGCCCTGCAACGCCTGACCCATCAAATTACCAATACCCATGCCCGCGCCGATTCCAGCCGTGAGCCCTGCGCCGCCATTCGGGTTGTTCGCCGCCTCGCGCATCGCATCCGCAGCCTGAAGCTGGGCATACAGCGCCGGGTCGAGCAAACCGGCATCCCGTAGTTCCTGAGCCGACTTGGTGCTCGGCTTAAGATTGCCAATGTAGAACGTCTTGAGCGTCAGACCAAGCGCATCGAAATCATCCTTGCCCTTCGCGCGCACAGCGGCGCCCAATTCTTCATTCATACCGCTGATCTTTGCCGCAAGGCTTTGCGTAGTCTGGCTAAACTCACCCAGCACATCGGTCAGTTTGGAAACAAGCATGGTTTTCAGGCGTTCTTCAATATCGGTGGTGCGGTAGGTGCCTGAAACCCCCACGATCTGGGTCACGAACTGTTGCGGGTCTTTCACCTGGAACGAGAATGTGCCAAAGCCCTGAATGAACAGGTAACCCAGCCCCTTGCCCGGAGTTTCCACAAGGATCGGCTGCGCCGTGCCCCACTTCTTATTCGCGAATTCCTTCATCGAAACGAAATACACCTCGGCGGGGAAGGGCGTGCGGTCGTTGAACGCCTTGCCGATCAAATCGATCAGTTTCGGGATGTTCGCCGTGGCGATGGTGTGCCGCCCGGGCTTGAACACATCCAGTGCGTTGCCGTCGCGAAAGAAGACCGCGTTCTGGCTCTCGCGTACGATCACCTGCGAGCCGAGGCGGTAATCGCCAATGCCCGTCTCAGGGAAGCGGTGGACGATCTCGTCCGCCATCTCATTTGCATATTCAATGACATCAAAAATTCTAGCCATGTTTCTCTCCTTGTAATAGTTACGGTTGGATTATAGCCCAACCAAAATTTCGGTCAAGAACCGTTTGTCCTATATCTCTACGGAACAGACCGGTTTTCGTTTCGTCCTGCCATGGGCGTTCCGGTGCCCTTGTCTCGCACCATCAATACCTCCGCCATAATGCTCACGGCGATCTCTTCCGGCGTCTCCGCCTGTAGTTCCAGCCCCATCGGCGAATGTACTTTTGCGATCAGTTCATCCTTCACGCCTTTTTCCTTCAAAGCTTTGGCGGTTGTTGCCCAGCGTCGTTTTGAACCGATCACGCCAATATACGCCGCCTCGCTCTCCAAAATGGATGGAAGACCCGCCGCATCCACCCCCGACCCGCGGCTTGTCACCACAATAAAGGTTCGATTCGTGATCCGGAGGTTTTCCGGCAATTTGCCCATCTCCACCGCCAGGTATTCATCCGCGCCGGGAGTGACTTCAGGGTTGCAGAATTCCGCCCGATCATCACTGACCACCACACGGAACCCCAGCCACTTGGCAAGGTGAACCACCGCCTTGCCCACATGCCCCGCACCGATCACCACCAAACTTGCCGCCGGAAGGATGGGTTCCACAAACACCTCCACCTGCCCGCCGCACACGCCCGGGTCGCCGCGTGCAGGGTCAGCCATTGTATAAAAAAGGGTCTGCGATTCATGGCTCGCCAAAGATTCCAGCGCCGCCTTGATGACGCGGTTTTCCAATTCGCCGCCGCCCACCGTTCCAATGAACGAGCCGTCTGGGTAGACCAGCATCTTGCTGCCAACATGTCTTGGCGTGGACCCTTCGCTCTTGGTCACTGTGCATAAGGCGGCGGGTTGATTGTTCTTCTCTAATTCGGCTAAAGCCTGATAAATGGATGTCATAAAATTAAGATAGACCTGACAGGTTTTCAAAACCTGTCAGGTCTTATGGTTTACTTGATTTTACCCAGCGCCTTCAAGATTCGCTCTGGTGTGAATGGGAACTCGCTGATCCACACCCCGGTCGCATCGTGGATCGCCGCCGCAATAGCGGGAGCCACCGGCAGGTAGGGCAGTTCACCCATCCCGCGCGCGCCCCACGGTCCGTTCGGGTCGGGTACTTCCACAAGCACCGATTCAACTTTTTCAGGAATATCCAGAATGGTGGGCAGCAGGTAGGTGCTGAATTGGTCGGTGAGTACGCGCCCATCTCTGGTCTTGAACTCCTCCATCACAGCATAGCCATACGCCTGAACCACAGCCCCTTCGATCTGTGCCACCACCAGGTCTGGGTTGATGGCTTTGCCGACATCATCCGCCGAGACGACTCTCTTCACGCGTACATGCCCGGTTTCGGTATCCACTTCCACTTCCACGGCTTGCGCCACATACGCGTACTGGAAGTTCGGTGTTGAAAAACCGGTTTCATGGTCCATTGGGGTGGTGGGCGGCGCAAAGTAGGAAAACTCCGCAATGGCGGGTCGTTCCTCGGCTTTCCACTTTTCCAGCGCCGCCTCCGCCGCACCCTTGACGGAATTGCCCGCCATAAAGGTCAGGCGTGAAGCGGAAGCCGAGCCGGGGTTGCCCTGCGTGGCAGAGTCGGGCATAAGCAGTTCCACTCGTTCAACCGGCACGCCAACCACACCCGCCGCGATCTGTACCATCACAGTTTGAAAACCCTGTCCCACCTCCGCACCGGCATGATGCAGGACAACGCGTTCAATATTGCCATTGCCGTGAATTTCAACTTTTGCCCAACAGCTTTCCTTATAGCCGAACGAAAAGCCGACATTCTTGAACCCGGTTGCGAATCCTCGCCCGCGCACCACAGCGGAGTTTTTCGCCGCGGGGTTTCGCTTCCAATTCATCTTCTTCCACTTGAACGAGTCTCTTGCCGCTTCAATGCATTCTGTAATGCTGACCGGGTTGGGCGTCGGTGTGCCGACGCTCATGGTGTCGCCGGTTTTCAGCGCGTTCTTCAAGCGGAACTCCACCGGGTCCATGCCGAGTTTTTCGGCGAGTTTGTTCATCTGGCTTTCCGCCATGAAAAGCGCCTGCGGTGCGCCGAAGCCGCGGAAGGCGGCGCCGGGTACATTATTGGTGTACACGCCATACACATCCGTTTTGACGTTCGGCACGAAGTACGGTCCGCATGAGGTAATGGCGGCGTTGCCCAGCACTTTGTTGGTGGTGTACATATATGCGCCGCCGTCGCCGATCAGTTCGTTTTGCACCGCCACCAGTTTGCCGTCTTTGGTGGCGCCCCATTTGGCGCGCAATGTCACGGCATGACGTTTACCATGCCCAATGATTGACTCGCGGCGTGACCAGATGATCTTTACCGGTCGCTTGAGTCTCATGGCGGCGAGCCCCAGCGCGATTTGCACCGAGAGGTCTTCGCGTCCGCCAAATGCACCGCCAATGGCAGGGTAGATGATGCGCACTTGTTCTTCAGGCACGTCCAACGCGTGCGCCACCGATTTGCGGTCAGCATGCGTCCACTGACCTGCGCTCTCGACGACAATGCGCCCTTCTTCATCCAGATAGGCAAGCCCCGCCTCTGGCTGGAGGTAGGCATGTTCCTGTACCGGAGTGTGATACTCGCCTTCAACGATCACGTCCGCTTGGGCGAAGCCTTCGTCCACATCTCCTTTGCGGATCTTGTAATGTACGCAGATGTTGTCTTCACCCCGGTCCGGGTGCAGGACGGGAGCATCGGGTTGCATGGCAGTGACCGGGTCGGCAAGAACCGGCAGGTCTTCGTAATCCACCTCGATCAATTTCATGGCAGCGGCTGCCTGCGCTTCTGTTTCCGCAACTACTACAGCTACCTGGTCGCCCACAAAGCGGACGATATCTGTATAAGGTTTGCTTGCGCCGGGTCCGCATAGGACGGGCTGGTCGGGAATCTGCAAACCATATTCATTGACGGGTACATCTTTGGCAGTGTAAACGGCAGCCACACCGGGGGCGGCGAGCGCCTTTTCGATGCGAATATCCAACACACGCGCATGCGGACGCTCCGCCATGAGGATCTTCATGTGGAGCATGCCGGGTTTGTGCAGGTCGCCGGGGTAATGCGCGTCGCCCGTTACCTTGTCACGGGCGTCAATGCGGGCTTGTGATGTGCCGACAGGATTTTTTGGCATGGGTTTATCTTTTGTAGGGTTTAACTTTTACTTTCGGGGGCGGAACATCCAATGGTCCGTATTGTGAGGGCTTCGACATGCGGTAGAAGATCGCGTAGACCATGGATACGATCGCGCCAAGCAGGATCATATAGAACACGGCGGTCAAAAGATAGGCATAGAGATTCTGGGTTCGTGCAATGGGGCTGAGGATCGTCATCAAGCCGCTGGACTGATAGAACAGGTCTGGGAAGCGTGGATAACCCAGCAGTTCATACGGAACAGCCATGCGGTTACTGATCGCGAATTTGATCGTTTCCACAGCGGCGGCATACGAGATGACTGGGATGAGAATCATCATCACACAGCCGATGCCCCGCCATGCATAGTGCGGCTGGTTGGTCTTTTCTTTGACCTTCTTTCGGGTCGATTGATATTTACTCATGACAACCTCTCAAGGTTTGGATTTGGCGGCTTCTTCAATGGCTTCTACGATCTTGTAATACCCGGTACAGCGGCACAGGTTTCCGGTGATGGCTTGTTCGATCTCGCTGCGGGTGGGGTTGGCTTTTTCTTCGAGTAGTTTTGCGCCCGACATGATAAAGCCGGGAATGCAATATCCGCATTGCACGGCGTTGTGTTCAATGAATTTTGCCTGTACAGGGTTGAGGGTTTCGCCGTCTGCCAGCCCTTCAATGGTGACGATATTGGCTCCGTGCGCGCGCGG
>JBAIYF010000553.1:0-1724 GCA_037916115.1 Anaerolineales bacterium | reverse complement strand
GCCAAAGAAAAGCGAGAAGACGCTAAAGAAGAAAAAGCCGAATGGAACAAATCGTCGTCTGCGGCGGTTGGGGGGGATGGGGGAGTTGGATTGGTTCATGGTAATTGGTAACTACTAATCTCCAATATCTAATCTCTATTCTCTACAAACCGATACCCAATTCCGTACACTGTCTCGATCATATTCTCGCCCGAGGCGCTTTCAAGTTTCTTGCGCAGATTTTTGATGTGTGAGTCCACGCTGCGGTCGAAACTGGAGGCGATGCCGTGCATATCTTCGAGCAGTTGTTCGCGGGTGAGGGTTTGCCCGGGGCGGGCGGCAAGCAATTGCAGAAGTTTGAACTCGTTGGGTGTGAGTTTTATCGGCTCGTCGTTGAAGGTGACCGAGTAGCGTTCCGGGTCTACTTCCAATGCTCCTACGCGGATAAGACTCGGGGCTTTTACCTCGCCTTTGCTGCGGCGCAGGAGTGCCCGCACCCTTGCCACCAATGCTCGCGGCGAGAAAGGTTTGGTGATGTAATCGTCTGCGCCGATCTCCAAGCCGGTGACTTGATCTATTTCTTCGGCGAGGGCTGTGAGCATGATGATGGGCACATCACTTTCGCGGCGCAATACTTTGCAGACTTCGCGCCCATCCATAATGGGCAGCATCAGGTCGAGTACGATCAGATCCGGCTTTTCATTGCGGGCAATTGTCAGCGCAGACTGACCGTCGGCTGCGGTGACCACGCGAAAGCCGTTCTTTTCGAGATAGTCTCGCGCAATGCGCACAATTTTGGGTTCGTCGTCTACAACAAGGATGAGTTCAGACATAAGGGAAGTATAAGGTGGAACGTGGTGAGTGGGTAGTGGGGTTGTTATAAGAAAGAGGAAAGAAGAAAGAGGCGTTTTTCCTCTTTCTTCTTTTTGACCTTTATTCTTTCTTGTCAGATTCAGCGGGCTTTTCACCTTCGGTGTGTGCACGCTTGTGCCATTCATCGAAGAACGGGGGCGTCTTGCCTTCCCAATCCTTGCGCCAGTGACCGTGGTGACCCCAGGCATGTCTCATGCGGCGGAAGAAGATCAGCTTCATGAAACCAAAGAAAAAGAAGAGGAAGAGGATCGAGCCGCAGATCAAGCCGAACGGATTGAAGAAGTGCGGGTGACCAAATCCGTAAGGATGCGGGTAGCCATAAGCGTAGCCATACCCATACATTGGTAAAACAGGCGCACCGGCTTCTGCAGCTTTTTCAATGGCAGCGGCAACTTCGGGCGCTTGCTCAACTCCGCGAGCCATGCCTGTTCTGTAGCCGAATGCCCCTGCGCCTGCGATCAGCCCCAACACGAGCAGCAGACCGAGAACGCGAAACAAAATGAACGGACCTTTTTTCATGATTACCTCCAAATGGGTTTTGATTTGTTTTGTCCTTACGCAATAAATGTATCAATCCATTGTGGAGGGATTATGGATGGGTGGGTGAGGGATTGTGGAGGGAATGTAGGTAAAGTGTTAACTATTTTTTTGTTTACCGCTTCATCACAAAATCTGATACCTGTTTTGGGTCACGTAGAACGGGTCCATGCCCAAAGCAGATCACTTTAGGACGAAGCCCCGCAATTTTTTGAATGGATCGACGGTTTTCCTCCGGGTCTGATGTAAAGATGGCAGGCGGTTCTTTCAGCCCTGGTAGGGTGGTTAGAAAGTCAACGTTTCGCAGCACATCACCGGCAATGAGTACGCCATCT
>JBAIYF010000552.1:0-4252 GCA_037916115.1 Anaerolineales bacterium | reverse complement strand
AGGCTTCGATGATGGCGGGCAGGGCGTCGTTGTTACCAGCAGTAAGGGCGTTGAAGGCGAGACTGCGGGTTGGCGGTGAGCCCAGTGCCGCAATGATGGGTGGGTAAATTTCGTGGTGCCGTATTCTTGCTGCAGCACGCAAGGCGGATTTTTTGACAGATGGGTCATCATCTTGTAAAAGCCGCAGCAGAATTTGGAAAAGCGCCGGGTTGGCAGCTGCTGAGAGGATCTCGGCTGCAGCGCTGCGCGAAACAGACTCCTGCGATGCAGCCAGTTTTTCAAGTTGAATGATCGCTTGTGAATTTGTGCCCGGCTTGTAAATATGCAGCGACCCGATCATCGCGCCGCGTTTGGTGGCAGCATCTTCCTGAGCAAGTAAGTTCAAGGCTGTGTTCGAGTCTGCGCCAAGGACGATGAGTGCGCGTGCGGCGCTTTCGCGGACATTTGGATCGGTCTCCCTCTTTAATTGGCCTTGAATATCGGGTAAAAGTTCCGAAAGTTTCAGACGCTCAATTCGCAGGATGACATCTTTTCTCACTTCGGGCATTGGTGAACGGAGTTGAGATGCGAGGTCTTCGGTCAACGTGTCGCTTTCGCCTTTTTCCAACAAGTCGAGCGCATACAAAACCTCGGTGGCATGCTGGCTTTTTAGTGCGTTGCGGACGATCTGAATACTACCTGCATCGGTCAGCAGAATCCCTTTTTCGCCGAAGCGGCGTTTGTGCAAGGCTTCTGTCAGCGCGGCAGGGTAGGCGCGGATGAGCGCCATGCAGATAATGACCCAGACCGTAGTAGAGAACAAGTAAATGTATGTGAGTTGAATGGCATTGAATTTCAGGGTGGTATTGAAGAGCAGGAGCAACCCGCCTGCCACACCAATCGCAAGCGGTTGGATGATGCCTTCCGTGACAGTTTGTGCACGGGCACGAATCCGTTCGTGGATGGGTTGGTAGAGCAGGTTTTGGGCGGTTTGGTCGAGTGAAAACCCCATGCCCTCGTTGGCGAATTTTCCCGCGACAGCTAACCAAAAGAGCAGGGATATCATTTCAGGGTTAAGTGTGCCAGTGAGAGCCAGTGCCGCCATGCAGAGCAGTGTCAGTGCAGGAGTGGCTAAGAGACCGGCACGCAAGCCAAAACGGGAAATGATGCGACCCGTCAGAAACATATCTGTGATGAAACCGAGCAAGCCGACCAGTGCGAAGAATCCGCCAATAAATCCCGCCATTTCATCGGCTGATGGGTATTGCAATGCGGCGCGGTCATAGAAGATGTTGTCGAGAATGAAATATGAGATTCGCCAGAGGGTGATGAGTGCAAAGATGAGGACAATGTAACGTGTGCGAAAGAGCTGTGAAATTGCAGCTTGTTGCGGCTGACTGGCTGTATGTTCAGGTGCAGCTCGTGTGCCAGAGTTGGCACGGATGATGGCTTGCTGTAGAAAGAAGGAAATCAGTAAACAGGCGGCGACAATAAGGTACAGATTTTCGGTGCCCAACAGATTCACCAGCGGCGTGGTGAAAGGTCCCATGACAACATACGCCAGCCATGAACCGGCATTCATCATGCCGAAAATGCGTTTGCCTTGCCGTACGTCGAAGATGTTGCCCGCGAGAGTCCAAAAGGCGGTGACCGTGATGTTGACCAGCGTCTGCGACCAGATGGGCAGGGCGAGCAGGAGCCATTTGCTTGCCGTGAATGCCAGCCCCACTCTTAATGCGACACTGCCCATTAGTACGAAGAGTACGCTCAGAATCAAAAAGCGCGCCAATGAGGTGCGCTCAGAGATCTTTAGAAAGAAGGCGGTGATGGAGGAGACGATGACCGCAATACCGAGGTAGATGTACGGCATGGCGGTGGCATCCCAGGCGGTGAAGAACAACGCCAGCGAAGCGGATTGCACAAAGAGCATGGCTGCACCCATGAAGAAATACTGGGTGAGCATGAGAAAAACGTTTCGTTCTTCTCCGGGGCGAATGTTGAGGATCGCCAGGATGCGCGATTTCATAAGGGACGATTTTATCGTATTCGTCCGTGGGTGCTCGGTTCTATTTCCCGGAATGCTCTTCGATGAACTTGCGAATATCTTCCACGTGGGTCATTTCGTGGTCGGATAAACCGGCAGCGATCTGCTCGAAAGTACCTTCACCACCCCAAGGCAATGTGGCTTTGGTGGTGAGGACCTCGTCGTTTGCCTGCCGGATCAGTTCGAGCAGTTTTTCACGGGTGTTATGGTATTCGCGGACAATGTGGTCGTAGCTCAACCCTTCACGGGTGCTGACGGTTTCTTCGTTGTACACATCGATGCCGCGCATTGCGGGGGTGGGTGTGGCTTCTCCTTTGAGTATTGCACTCAGAAACCCGATGGCGGCATCGTCCCAGCCGGAGAGGTGTGCCACGATCTCGCGGATCGTCCATAACGGATAGATCTTACGGTTCCGGTCGATCTCATCCAGTTGCTTAACGATGGCTTGTTTGGAATTCGTATATTGCTCGAGTATTTTTTCGCGAATGGACATGGTGTAGTTCCTTGTTATCGTTTGCAGATTTCGTCCGTCAGGGTTGCGTTATCTTTGGGGTAGTAAACGGCAAAGAAGTGCAGATATGAATTTTTTGAAATGCCTTTTACTGCCGCGCTGAGGGTCAAAGTCCCTGCGGTTTCGTCAACCTGGATCTTCCCTGAATTGAAGATGCTGAAACTCCCGTCGGCGCCAAATTTCCATAAGCTGGTCTGATCTTTGAAAAGTGATTCAATATTGCCAGGGAGTTCTTCACCCTGTTTATAGTTCAATGACTGCAATATATATTCATACCCGTAACCGGAATTGCTAAAGAAAGACGCGCCGCCTGTGCTTGGATCGTTATCGGTGTCGATGGCGACACCCCAGCCAACCTCTGGCGAACCATAGGAAAGAATACCCCGGTTGATAAGTATCTCTGTGGGGAGCCAACTCATGGTAAAGACAACCGTCAGGTTTGAGCCTTTTAGTTTTGTGGAAACATTTAAGATATCGACATACCCGGGTAGAGAGTTATCCACTGTGCTTTCAACGATCACACCGGGATTGCAAACAGGAGGCGGGGTGGGAGTGGGTGTTTCTGTTGCTGTACCGGTCGGTTCAGGTGTGGATGTGATGGTGGGTGTAAGGGTTGGTGTATGGGTCGGCAGGCTTGTATATGTAGGGAAGGGTGTTGGCGATGGCGGCGGTGGGGCGCATCCAGCCAGTGCAAGGCAAATCAGCATCCCTGCCAGAAATAGCGTGTATGGTTTCATCTAGCGTCCTTTGCGGGGTCGTAACCAGCGTCCGCCGAGGATGAGGGACGCAAGTACAAATCCTATCGACGCCCAAGTAAAAACGGTGTTATCTGTGGTGATGCCGATCACCAGAAGTGCCATGCCAAGAATGAGCAGATAGGCGGAGACCCGGCGCTTGTTGAAATTCATGTGTGTATAGTCCTATTCAATCGCATGATAAAACCCGTCAAAATGTTTGCCTTCCAAAATGCAAACTTCTTTTAGTGAACGCAGATAAAATTTTACATTACTTTGGTCTTCAAATGTTATGAAGAAGGGGTTGCAGAACGGTCCCTGGTCTTGCTGCCCGGTGATTAGAGGCGCACATTGTTTTCCAAAATTTTCGAACTCTTCTCCCAGCACAATACCAATATGCTCCAACCCCAATTTATAAACATCCTGATATTCATCCGCATGCTCAGGTGGGATCAATTCGATCAGGGATGTGGAGGCTTCGCGGCTCAAGACAAGGGGAGTTTTTAACTCCATTTTGGAAATGGGTCTGCCGCCCCAAATGTTTTCTACATTTGCAGAGCAGAACGGCTCAAGTTGATTTCGGATTTCGAGATATTCCTCGATCGTCTTCGTGCGAAATGCAAGGTGGCTGAGCGGAAGACCGCGAATGTCAATGCCCAACGCCAGCAGACGTTGATATTGTTGTTCGTAAAAACCGGCGAAATCGCCGAGAATGTGATGGAATATTTGAGAGGTATTTTCCATGAGCGCCATGTTTTGATGGAGGAAGTTTGGTTGTGGTCATTTATAAAAATTTGCGATACATGACTGCCTGTTGATCATGTATCGCAAATTCTACTATAGCCCTGTTGTGTGACTTTTACCGTATCTGCTTTACTTCGGCAAAGTCGTTGAAGCTGCCTGCAAATAGGGAGGTTTCTTTTCCGCGCAAGGTCCATTCAAAGAAGTCGATCAAGTAGGCATTGACAATGGTTGTAACCTGTT
>JBAIYF010000551.1:0-1640 GCA_037916115.1 Anaerolineales bacterium | reverse complement strand
ATTTGCCGGTGTAATGCACATGCACGGTCTTTCCGGCGGTGGCTTGGGTGCCGGTTCCGGCTTCGATCTCAATGTATTCAAGTCCGCTTGCTGTTTTCATTTGTTCTCCAATCGTTTTAGGTTTTGGCTATTGTAACTGGTTACTGGACGACGGACGATTGACCATAGACCATGGTCGGTTGTCCATCGTCCGTTGTCTGTCGTCCATCGTCCATATTCTGGCAATCCATCCGCCCATTCGGTGACAATCATCACTAACCCCAAATCCCTAAAAATCCTACAATGAAGTCCAAATTGGTGATTCTTCATCGTTTTACGAGGAGAAATGCATGGAAGTCTACACACATGATCTGATCATATTGGGGACAGGGCTGGCAGGGCTGCGCGCAGCGTTGGAAGCGGCGCAGGTCAGCAAGGGCGATCTGGATATCGCACTCGTTTCAAAACTTCAGCTGATGCGCGCCCACTCCGTTGCGGCAGAAGGTGGGACAGCTGCCGTCATGCGGCTGGATAAAGGCGACAGTCACGAACTCCACGCGTGGGATACGATAAAAGGCTCAGACTTTTTAGCGGATCAGGACGTCGTGGAGTTTTTCGTTCACGAAATGCCCAAGGAAATTCTGCATCTCGACCATTGGGGCATTCCCTGGTCGCGTACCGAGGATGGGCATATTGCGCAGCGTCCGTTCGGCGGGCATACCTATCCGCGGGCGGTTTTCGCAGCGGATAAGACCGGTCACCTTGAGATGCAGACCTTGTACGACACGTTGATGAAACATACGAAAAAGCTCAATCGTTATGATGAAGGCTTCGTTACATCTATTTTGATAGAGAACAATCGTTTTGCGGGCTTGACCATGATCGATATGATCAATGGCAAGTTCGTTTTGATTCGCGGCAAGGCGCTCATCCTTTCAACGGGCGGAGCGGGACAGATCTTCGGGTTCACTACCTACTCTGAAACTGTCACTGGCGATGGGCTGGCGATGGCATATCGTGCAGGCATGACGCTCAAGGATATGGAGTTCATCCAATTCCACCCGACCGGATTGATCCCCAGCGGCATTCTGAGGACCGAAGCCTGCCGTGGCGAAGGCGGTACACTCCACAACACCAAGGGCGAGCGCTTCATGAGCGAATACGCCAAGTCTGCGATGGAACTTGCTCCGCGCGACATGGTCTCCCGCTCTGAAATGACCGAGATCGAAGCCGGGCGCGGCTTCCCCGGACCGGAGGGTTTGGACTACATCCATTTGGATTTGACTCATCTCGGGCGTGAGCGGATTCTGGAGCGCCTCCCGCTCATCCGTGAAGTGACCATCAAACACATTGGGCTTGATCCTATCGAGAAGCCGATTCCGATCCGCCCGGTGGCGCATTACACCATGGGTGGTGTGCATACCGACATCAAGGGACATACACCTGTGGAAAATATCTGGGCGGCGGGTGAAGTGGCGTGCGTATCATTGCATGGTGCGAATCGACTCGGCTCGAACTCGACGGCGGAATGTCTCGTTTGGGGACGTGTGGCTGGCGGCGAGGCGGCTCGTTACTGCGCGAAGGCGTCGGTGGCGGAAATGCCCAAGACGGCAGAGCAGGAATGGGCGAAGATCGAGGCGTTGATCGCATCCACTGGCGAA
>JBAIYF010000550.1:0-3870 GCA_037916115.1 Anaerolineales bacterium | reverse complement strand
TAGGTTAGACTAAATATTTTGTCAAGGGGCAAACGGGCGTAGAATCAATGCATGACCCTTTTCACTGAAATCTCCGAGCAGCCTGAGCGTATCGAACATCTGCTCGTCTCGCAGCAAGTGCAGGTTGCGCGCATCGCCGCAGAGATCCAAAAACGGCAGGTGCCGTATGTCTTTCTCGCGGCGCGCGGCACGTCTGATAATGCCGGGCGCTACGCCAACTATCTGCTCGGCGCCATGAACGGGCTGCCGCTCGCGCTGGCAACGCCTTCGCTGTTCACGTATTACCAACAGCCGCCCGTGTTGAAGAACGCGCTGGTGATCGGCATTTCGCAGTCGGGCAAATCGCCGGATATTGTCAGTGTGTTGGAGGAGGGACGTCGACAAGGCTGCCTGACGCTCGCCATTACCAACGACCCTCATTCGCCTCTCGCGCGGACCTCTGACCTGGTCCTCACCATTCGGGCGGGTGCCGAGCGGGCAGTGGCTGCCACGAAAACCTATACCGCCGAGTTGATGGCGGTTGCCATGCTCTCTGCAGCCTTGAGCGGCAACAAAAAACACGGGGCAGACTTGGGCAAGGTCGCAGGCTGGATGCGGGAGACTCTCAAACAGGACGAATTCATTGCGCAGGCAGTCCAACGCTACCGTTACATCGACCAGACCGTCGTGCTTGGGCGTGGATTTAATTACGCCACCGCGTTTGAATGGGCGTTGAAGTTGAAAGAATTGACCTACATCATCGCCGAGCCATATTCCTCGGCAGACTTTGCGCATGGTCCCATTGCGATGGTGGAGAGTGGTTACCCTGTCTTTGCCGTGGCGCCGAGGGGCAAAGTCTTTCAGTCCATGCTGGGGATGTTGCAGCGTTTGCGCTCTGAAATTTCAGCCGAGTTGGTGGTCATCTCCAATGACCGCAGGGCATTGTCGCTGGCGCAGGTGCCGTTGACGATTCCCGCTGAAACGCCAGAATGGCTTTCGCCGCTGGTGAGTATTCTGCCGGCGCAGTTATTTGCCTATCATCTCACCCGCGCCAAAGGATATAGCACGGAAAAACCGCGCAGCATCCGCAAAGTGACGGAGACGCGATAGAGTGATCTGCTCTTTTTTTCTTAAAATATTATGTCGCTTTGGGGGATTGGAAGATAATACAAAGACTGAACGATGTCCGTTTGATCGGTTAGGTGTTCATATCTCAAGAAGTATCCAGGAGACTCTATGCGCGTCTGTGTTTTATCTGATGAAGAACCGGAAGATTTCAACCCCGCTCCCTATATGAAAGATTACGACTGGAAGATGGTGACACTCACCGCGCCGGTAGCGGAGAAGATCCGTACTTTGGCTGAGTCGGGAGAATTTGACGTCTTTTTGAATATCTGTGAAGGCTATGAGTTCGAAGACTTGGAAGACGACGAGAAGGGCTACCACGCTCATGAGGTCGTTGAAACTTTGGAAGCGCTCAATCTGCCTTTTACTGGTGCCAGCTCCAATTGCTTTGATCCCACCCGTGAAGAGATGCAATCCGTCGCCGACGCGAACGGCATCGGCTTTGCAAAGGGATACCGGGTTCATAGCGTAGAAGAAGCGCAGAAATTAGTAGGGAACTTGCGTTTTCCCATCATGGTCAAACACCCTAAAAGTTATGGAAGTACCGGCATGTTCAAAGAGTCGCGCGCCAACACTCTTGAAGAAGTATTGGCACAGGTAAAACGCATTTGCGAGAGTTACGGTGCGGCTCGCATGGAGGAGTTCATCGTTGGCAAGGAATACAACGTGCTGGTTGTCGACAATCCCGCCGACCTGAATGACCCTTTCGTTTACCCGCCTGCTCAGTTGATCTTTCCCGACGGTGAAGAGTTCTGGCACACCGACATTAAGTGGGATTACAACATCCCATTCGATTTCAACGAAGTGACAGAGCCTGTCCTGAAAGCCAAACTGCAGAACGAGGGCAGGCGCATGTTTCAAGCCATGGGCATCACCGGTTACGGGCGCTGTGACATTCGCGTGAACGAGCAGGGTGAGCTGTTCATTCTGGAGATCAACCCCAACCCCGCCATCATGCTGGCTCCCGAAGAGTATGGTCCCGCCGACTATATGATCCTGTACGATAAAGATGGTTACAAAGGCTTCTTCGACCGCATCTTTGCCTCTGCCAAATTGCGTCAGCAAATGCGCATTGCAAAATAAAAAGAACGGACACGCTGTAAAAGGCGTGTCCGTTTTCGTTTAATCTTCGTCCATTGTGTTGATGTAATCAAGCACCGCCTTGGCGTCTGCGCCGCCTGCTTCGGCGTGAGTGACGAGTGGAATGCCATGAGGTCCGGGCGTGTTGACCATCTCCGGGTAGGCTTCGAGTGCAGCTTTGACCACATCCAGTTTGCCGAGCATGGCGGCGGCAAAAATATCGAGCCTTGCGCCATGCTCCAGCAGGTAGTTAGCGATCTGCTTGTTGCCCATGTGAGATGCCGCACCGAGCGCGGTTTCAAAGTCACCGCCACCCCAATCCCAAGTCGCATTGACGAGGGCGGGTTCCTGTTCCAGCAGTTCTTTCACACGTGCAAAATTTCCGTGCGCATTGCCCACAAATTCCTGAACGAGCGCGGCTTCCAAAGCGGGTTTTTCCATTTCACACTCCTTTTTTGACGATGATAAATAATTGTTGAACCATCAACTTGATTGTCCCAACATTCTACTTAACTCCATCACATCACCTGTGCGTGCACGCAGGTTGCGGGTGAGTAGTTGGATAGTTCCCATTGCCACTTCTACATAATCGCCCATGATCTCGTAAAAAGAAGTCTGGTCGAGGCGCAGTAGTGAAGTTTCTTCCAACGCGCGGACCGTTGCGGTACGCGGCGATGAATCCAGCATCGAAAGTTCGCCAAAGACTGCGCGCGCACCGAGCTGGTTCAGCACACGGTTATCATCCACCACTTCCACCCTGCCATCCACTATGATGTATAAGCTGTCACCGGTCTCGCCTTCGCGGATGATCACCTCGCCAGATTGCACCACCATCTCCTGCAGCAGGTCTGCCAGCTCGGCAAGAGCTTCGTCGGGCGTCTTTTCGAAAATACTCAATGATTTCAATACGATCACTCGTTCCACTGTCGATAACATTTTCCAGTCCTTTCTTTTTTGTATCACCATTCGCACCAGCAAAGACTCGCTCGATGAGACGAACCCTTGCATAGTTTCACTTGCCATCGAAATACCCATCTCCTCTGCGGCTTCGATGGCAGTTGCCACCAGCCATGGATTTTCTTTTGCGAATGGGTTTCCCAAAATATCTGCTACACGCGCCGCCGGTTTCAAGGAATGCTGTTTGAATTCACTGCCCATCTTTTCCAGTTTTTCAATCGGTGCAAAATCTTCCAGCAGCGGGATGAACGCATTTTTATGTGCTTTGTTCAAAGTTGTGTCCAGTACCTCGATCGCGTACGATCTACGGCTGGCATCGCGCTGTCGAATGGCATCCCTTGCGCGTTGAATGGCTCGCGGTTCGTAGAGAAAGCCAAACAACAAAAACAATCTATGAATGGTTTCATCAAGGTCGAGAAATAGCGCCCGTGCAATAATCTCGGTTTTATTGGATTTGCTCAAATCGTGGATCGCGCCCAATAGCCAGGCGGCGCGTCGCAACTCC
Organism: Anaerolineales bacterium; assembly: GCA_037916115.1. Classification (GTDB taxonomy): domain Bacteria; phylum Chloroflexota; class Anaerolineae; order Anaerolineales; family Villigracilaceae; genus Villigracilis. The sequence goes on along the minus strand of JBAIYF010000550.1, from coordinate 224 downwards.
GCCGATATCTGCTCATTCACCATTGGAATGGATCCTCCCTCTGGCTTGTATCTACAATCATGCAAAGCGGTCAACACTCGCGAGCGGATGCTGGTGTTGTGATGTCTGATCAACCCTTCGAGCACCTGTATGGCTGCTTCACTTTTGATGTTCGAACAGGCGCGGATCAGGCGCAAGTGAATACGTCGATGCAGGCTTTCATCTTTCAAGGCTTCGATGATGGC
>JBAIYF010000549.1:0-6967 GCA_037916115.1 Anaerolineales bacterium | reverse complement strand
AGTTGATCCCGGTTGAATTGCCCGGCGTCGCCGATGAACGTTATCTTGTGCTGGTGGATAAAGTCGCCGCCACACCGCCAAAGTATCCGCGCAAAGCGGGCATTCCCATGAAGACGCCGTTGTAATTGAAGCTATAAAAAGAGTTCCTTTCTTGCAGTCCATTGCGGGTGTAAAATGGACATGTTCAATATTATTTCCCCGTCGTTTTTCGGCGGGTACCTAAAGCACAAGGAGAATCCCCATGTACCACACCCTTATCATTGTAGGCAACCTCGGCAAGGATCCGGAAATGCGTTACACCCCGTCCGGACAGGCTGTCACCTCCTTTTCCGTCGCCACCAGCCGCCAGTACACGGCCGGCAATGGCGAACAGGTTAAGGAAACCGTCTGGTTCCGCGTTTCAGCGTGGGGCAAGACCGCCGAGATCTGCAACCAGTATCTCAAGAAAGGCTCCAAGGTATTGGTGGAAGGACGCCTCACCCCCGATAAAGCCACCGGAGGTCCACGCATCTACACCCGTGGAGATGGAAGCGCAGGCGCCCAATTCGAAGTGACCGCATCCACCGTCCGCTTCCTCTCTTCCCGCGGCGAAACCGACAGTGGTCCCGTTGCGGCAGGCGGTATGGACATGGCCGAACTTCCCCCGGAAGACGACATCCCGTTCTAACGAATCATCAGACCCTAAAGGTTTCCCCAAACCTTTAGGGTCTCAATAAAAAATCATGACAACTCCCCCAACCCCTCCAAATAAACCCGCAGGTCCGATCCTCGAACTCCCCGCCGGTCTCGAACCAGACTACGTCAACCTTGCGCGCATTGCACATTCCCCCTCCGATATCGTGATCGACTTTGCCCACCTGCTCCCCGGAGAACCGCGCGCAAAGATCCGCTCGCGGGTGGTAATGACTCCGCTCAGCGCAAAACTGCTGCTCAAAGCACTTGCCGAGAACATCGCGCGCTACGAGGCGGCCTATGGAGAGATCAACGTACCGGTCAACTCCTCGCTGGCAGATAACCTCTTCCGCCCATTCCAGCAACCGCCTGAGCCCCCCAAAGAATAACCATGCACAAACTGGAATCGATCGCCGAACAGATCCGAAAGAATTTCGACGCCCGCACCACAGCACGCGACCAGGCACTTGCGCTGGCGCGTCAACTCACCCGCGCCTGCTCCCTTGCCATCCGCGCCGTGCACCGCGACGACCTTGAAGGCATGCAGGCTCATTTGATCGAAGCCCGCACACTCGCAGAAACCCTGCGGACCTCCCTTGCCAGCCATCCCGATCTCTTCCATGCCGGATACACACAAGATGCACTCAAGGAATTCGTGGAAGCGAATGTGACCTGTGCGCTGATCAAAAGCCAGCCGCTTCCGACTCCGGAGGAGCTGGTCGTTGAACCCGCAACCTATCTCAACGGGTTGGCAGAAGTGGTCGGCGAACTGCGCCGCCGCACGCTCGATATCCTGCGCCACGGTTACTCAACCGAAGCCGAACGCCTGCTCGGCATCATGGACGAGATCTACTCCGTGCTGGTCACCATGGATTATCCCGACGCCATCACCAACGGGCTGCGCCGTCAGACCGATCTGGCGCGCGGCATTATCGAAAAGACCCGCGGCGATATCACCTTCAGCCTGCGCGGCGGTCACTTGGAACAAGCTATCGGACGACTGCTAAACCAGATGGATGGAACCCAGCCCCAAGGTCCCGCTGGAGGCGAAACACTCCCCACCATGGATGAGGATGATTAGATCATGGCAGCGAAAAAAGGCGGACGTAAATATCCTCTTGTTATTTTCACCACCATGCTCAGCCGCTGGTGGACGGCCGTATCCACGTTGGGCTTGGCGATGATCGGGCTGGCATGGGGAGTGCGCAATTGGGGTGTCGAAAGCTGGCGCTGGATGGCATTCGGCGGGTTGGGGGTGGTTTTCGTATTTATTGGCTTGGTGATGTTCCTGATGCGCAAGAGCGCCTATGTGCAGCCGTTCACCGACCATTTGCGGCTCGTTACGCCATTCCTGCGATTGAACATCTCATATAAACGTTTTACCCGCACATCAACAGCCAGCATGGGCATGCTCTTCCCACCCAGAAATGTGGGCAGGGCTATGGCAGAGATCGTGGAACCGCTGGCAAGAATGACTGCCATTGTGATCGAAGTGAAGGCTTTGCCCATGAAGCAGTCTTCGTTGAGGATGTTCCTCTCGCCGCTTTTCTTCAAGGATAAATCACCACACATCGTCATCCTCGTTGAGGACTGGATGCGCTTCAGCGCTGAAATGGACAGTCTGCGGCACGGCGGTGAGATCGCTACACCGGCGCATCGGCGCGATATATCCATCCTTTCCAAACTTCCCAAAAAATGAATATTTATTTTGCATGCTCCATCACGGGCGGGCGTGAGTTAGAGGCGTTCTACCGTGAGTTTGTTGCCGCCTTGGAGGCGGATGGTCACACAATTCCCACTTCACATCTTGCGCAGTCCGAGGCAATGGAAGGCGAGCGCCTGCTCACCCCGCGCGATGTCTACGAACGGGATGTGAAATGGATCCGCGAATGTGATGTGTTGATCGCGGAAGTGGGCGTGCCCTCGCATGGCGTGGGGTACGAGATCGGTTATGCTCTAAATGAGGGGAAGCCGGTGCTGTGCCTTGCTGCCAAAGACAGGCGGGTTTCTAAAATGATCACAGGCAACCCGGCTGTTTCCATGAAGACCTATGAGACTACAGAAGAGGCACTTGGCTTGGCTCGTGAGTTTCTCGCAAGGCTGTAATATTTATGTTGTTTGTCATTCATGATATGTGACATATTACGATGCCCAAAAAACAGGCATCGGTATATCATCACCAACGGAGACCATTGCAGACACCTCACATTGAACGTCTCCTCCTTTGGCGAAAGCTGACGCCGGGTGAACAGCCCGGCGTCAGCATTTTTATTACATGTTCTATGAAGTTATCACTCAGAAGTAGGAAGAAGCACAACAAACTTTGAGCCAAATCCCATCTTGGATTCGACCCATACCCGGCCCTGATGGCTTTCCACCACCGACTTCACGATCGCCAGACCCAACCCGGAGCCTTCAACCCCATTGGGGCGGTTCGAGGCGCGGAAGAATTTTTCAAAGACCTGGTTTTGCTCATCTGCGGGGATGCCCGGTCCATTATCTTCAAATTGAAGGACCAGTTGATTTTCCTGCATGGCCATGCTGACCTTTACATTTCCGTCCTCTGGTGTGTATTTGATGGCATTTCCCAGCAGGTTGTCGATCATCTGGCGGATACGGATCGGGTTTGCCCGCAGCGGTTTGAGATCACCAGCAATATCAACCTTCACTCGAATTCGTTTCTTCTTGATCTGGTTGTCGAACACAGCCAGCGAATACTCAAGCACATTTTCCAAAGACACCGACTCGCGGCGCGTATCAAAACCAGCTTCCAAACGCCCGAGGTCGAGCAGTTCGTTGACCAGATTGGTCATATGATGGACGCTGGCTTGCAGGCGTTTGAGGAAGTCGTACTGCGATTCGTTCAAAGTACCCGCACGCTCGATCAGTTCCATATAGCCCAAAATAGACGTTAGCGGAGAGCGCAGGTCATGCGAAATGGTATGCACAAAATCGCTCTTAAGACGGTCGATTTCCTTGAGGTAGGAAATGTCCTGCATGGTCACAGCACTGCCAATGCGCGGCAGTGGGGTGTACTGGGCATTAAACACCCGCCCATCATCAAAATTAACTTCATGGTATTTCAACACGCCGTCACGAGCACGGTCGATCAGGGCGTTCAGGTCGGCGTTCGAGATCACATCCTTGACGTATTTTCCCTGGATCGGGTTGCCGTTGAGGTGAAATATTTCGTAAATGGTCTGGTTGGCAAGCAGAATGTTCCGCATATCATCCAGTACCAGCACGCCATCCTGAATGTTGGAGATGATCCCCTCCAGCTTATCCCGTTCTGCTTCGGTGATCTTCGCCTTCTGTTCCAGCGACGCGGTGGTGCGTTTGACTTCGCGGCGGAGCCAGTCGCCCAGTTTCCGGGCGCGGATCATGGTGCGATTCACCTCGTTGACAATATCATCCATCTTCAGCGGGGCATACAGGTAGCCGCTAATGCCCGCTTTAATGGCATTCAACGCCAGTTCGGGCGTCTGACGGTTGGAATATAAAATTATAGGAATGGTTGGGAAGCGGTCGAGCACATCTGCGGCAATAAGAAAGACATCGCCGCCTTCAAACTGTTCCTCCATGATGATCAACGCCGGAACCGCCTCCTGAATTGACCGATCCATATTCTCACGGTCATGGGCGGTTGCCACCTCAAAGTTGGACGCACGCAAAACCCGCGCCATCAAGTCCAGCGTGGGAGATGCTTCCATTGCCAACAATATCAGATCATGTTTCGACATGAAAATCCAGGTTTACTTCGGCGAAGTGACCGTGTTCTCTGAGGCGCGCCCAAGTTTTTGCAGGGCGGTCTTCACCGATTCAAGTGCCTTCTTTTGATCTACATTCAACGCGCCGGGCATCTCGGTCATCAGCAGGTTCAGCGGATAGTTCGCCGCCTCCACCTCCTTGCGGATGTTCTGGCGCAGCGCCTCAAGGGAGGCATAGCGGGTCTTCTCTCCGGCACGGGCAGCTTCAACACTTTGCTCTAGGGCACGGAATAACCTTGCATTGACCAGCGAGATCGAGATGTAATCTGCCATGGCTTCGAGCATGGTCTGTGAATCCCGCGAAAATTCACTATCTGCCTTTCTAACCACGTTCAACAGACCGATCACATCGTTCTTAACCTTGATAGGTACAACCCCGGCAGACTTACCCAGCGAAGCCACCTTAAACTTCTGCAAGGGGGCTCCGTTCATTACAAGACTTTCACCTGAAAGCGCCACCAGCGAGCTGATGCCGTCATCCAGGGGTTGGTTCATCTTTTTTGCCCATGCCTCAGGCAGAGCGCGCTGGGCACGCAAAAGATAATGTGTCCCCTTCTCCTCACGCAGTGTCAGCCAGCACATATCCGCTTCACCCACTTGAAGCGCACTCTCCAAAATACGGTCGAACAACACGCGCTGGTCGGTCATGGATGTAACCGCCTTCGCAACGGAGAGGATGGTGGACATATCGCGCAGGCGTTTTTTCAGCTCATCATTGGTCGCCTTTAACTGACGGTCCAACTTCTGACGTTCGCGTGTTTCCTGCGTCTGACGCAGGGCGCGTTCCACAATGGAAACCACTTCGGCATCGCGCAGCGGCCAGAACATTACATCCACGGCGCCGAGGCGGAAGGCTTGAATGGCGTCGTGTTCCTGTCCCTTTTCGGCGATCACGATCACAGGCGACTTAATGCTCTGCGATTGCAGCGCTGCGAGCAGGTCTTTTCCGCTCAAGCCGGGGAGATTCAAATTTGCAAGAATCAGGTCCGGCGGAGTCTGAGCCGCGATCTTGATCGCGGAGCCTGCATCCTGCGAGACCGCCACCTGATATCCAAGCGGGCGGAGAGCCTGCCGACCGATCAGGTCGGAAATATCTGGGTCACTGTCAACAATGAGAATGCGTTCCCCGGAAGGCATGAGTGTTCTCCTGCGAAGATTCTATCACCTTTTCGATTACAATTTTGTGCATGGACTTCTCAAGGTTCAAGATCGCGGTTGTCATCCCTGCATATCGTGCGGAAAACGAGATCCAAGCAGTGATTGCGGGAATTCCGGGCTTTATCCGGCACATTATTGTGGTGGATGACGCCTCACCCGACTCGAGCGCAGAACTGGTCGCCGCCGCAGCCCAAGCCGATGAACGCATCCTGTTGCTCCGCCATGAACGGAACCAGGGTGTGGGTGGTGCTATGGTAACAGGCTTTAAAAAAGCGCTCGAACTTGGCATTGAAATTGTCATAAAACTCGACAGCGACGGGCAAATGGACCCGCACTACATCCCTGCGCTGATCACCCCGCTCATCACCGGCGAAGCGGATTACGCAAAGGGCAATCGCTTCCGCAATTTCGATTCGCTCCGGCAGATGCCGTTCATCCGCCGCATGGGCAACCTCGGGTTGAGTTTTCTCACCAAAGCCGCCACCGGCTATTGGAATGTTTTCGACCCGACCAACGGCTACTTCGCCATCCATGCGGATGTATTGAAACAATTACCGCTCGACAAAATAGACAAAGGTTACTTTTTCGAGACATCCATGCTCGCGCGCCTATACCTGCTCGACGCACACGTCCGCGATGTGACCATCCCGGCACGCTATCGCGGCGAGATTTCCAGCCTCTCCATTCGGCGCGTCTTGTTCGAATTCCCATACAAACTCACCCGCACGCTCATTAAACGGATCATCGTCAAATACTTCTTTTACGATTTTTCAATGATGGCCATCTACCTGTTGACCGGCATCCCGTTATTGTTGTTCGGTTTGATCTTCGGCATCTCCAAATGGGTGCAATACGCTCAACTTGGCATCCCCGCACCCACCGGCACCGTCATCCTACCAACCTTATCTGTCATCCTCGCGATCCAAATCCTGCTTTCCGCCATCGAGATCGACCTGAACGCAGCCCCGCGCAAAGCCATCAGCAAAGCGCTGGTGTGAAATGAAACCCCAACCCTATATTCCCGGATTCAAACCCGCAGAAGCGGGACCGCTCTCACGCTTCCTACCCGCACTGGAGGATGGGGTCATTTCAGGATGGCTCGCGGCTCAGGGCAAAGCCGGTACTTGGTTGCTCGACCCATTCGGATTCTCCCCGAAACTTGTCCTCGAAGCCGCCCGCAGCGGATTCCGCGTGCTCGTCACCGCCAACAACCCGGTCACACGCTTCCTGCTGGAAACTTCCGCCAACCCGCCCGCCCACGCCGACTTTGTCGCCGCGCTCGCCGACCTCGGCGCAACCAAAAAAGCCGACGAACGACTCGAACAACACCTGCAAGCGTTGTATCTCACCCAATGCGAAAAATGCGAAAC
>JBAIYF010000548.1:0-1637 GCA_037916115.1 Anaerolineales bacterium | reverse complement strand
TATAGCCTGTGGCAAGGATAACATCATCCACCACAAAAACATCGCCGTTATCGAGCTTCACATCCAAGGCACCATCGCTGCGCTTCGCACAAGCGGACAAACTGGCTTTCTGATGAATGCTCGTATTCGGTTTCATCACCCGCTTCTCCAACCACGGCTCGACCTTCAAACGTCCCTCGCCCCACATGCGTTTGACGATGGCATCTTTCTCTTCCTGCGGCAACCCGCGGAACCACGCCGGGTCATTTACCATGCCATCCACCAGAGGCGGCACCCAGCTCCAATCCGCTTCAGCGAACTTCGGCGACTCATGCCGATGCACCACATGCACCTCCGCCGCGCCGCTGTCATTGAGCAGCGCCGTCCACTCAAAGGCGCTCTGCCTACCGCCGAGGATGAGCACTCGTTTCCCTTTGTATGCAGAGAGTTGCACGGCATCACACGTATGCTCATATCTGCCCACGGGCAGGAGATCGGTCAAAGCAGAGGGGAGATTCTTGAAATATCCCATGCCAATCGCAACAGCAACATTCTTTGCTTGAATAGTATTACCATTTGCCAAAGTTGCAAGAAAACCATTCTCGTTCTGGTCCAAACGTGAGACATATTCAGGGATGGTCTGAATGCCTGAACCATCTTGAAACCATTGAGCGTACTGCAAATAAAACTCCAGCGATAGCGGCTCGACATCTTTGGGAGACTTTCCCAGCGACTCAAGATATTTCATAATGGAGAAGCGATCCGTCGGGTCCAGCGACCAGTCTGATGCAGAGCGCAGATACATCCCTTCAGGCATGTTCTTCTTCCAGAATTCCATCGATTTGCCCGCAACGAGAAAGTTCACACCCAAATGCTTGGCATACGCCGCCAAAGACAAACCAAAAGGACCAGCACCGATAATGAGTAAATTTGTTTGCATCGTCATTTCGCTTCTCCTTATAAATCAATTGGTAAATTTCAAAATGACCCGAAGGGTGGCACGATATGGTAACCAATCAAGTTTGAAACATCCCAAGCCACAATTGATAGATGCCAAATCCAAACAAAACGATACAGGAAATACCAAGCAAGGCATGGTTGAGTTTGTGTCCCAGTTTCGATGCGGCACCAAAGACAATAATCATTGCAATCAAGCAGAGGATGAACGTTGCATAAAAGCCGATCAACAGCCCCAGTCCATTCATAGGCGTTTCGCGCCAACCTTGTACAAGGATCGGACCCGTGACGAACATCCAGAACAGATATGCGCCCGGGCTGAGGGCATTGGTCATCGCCGCTTTAAAAATCGTTTGCTGACCGGATAATTCAGGGTGCGCAAGCGTCTCGTCAAAATTGCGCCATGACTTATACGAGCCATACGCCAGATACAAGACGAAGAGTCCGCCAAGGATGTACATGATGCGCTGCGCCCAATCGGGCAGTTGACTGAGCACCAACACACTTAGCAAAATGATGGGACCATCACTAATGAACGGTGCGAACGCACCGGGCAGGGCACGCTTCCAGCCGCGAGTTAAGGCTTGAGAAATCAGGAACGTCTGAAACGGTCCGATCTGAGAGGCGGCGGCGAAGCCGAATCCGATTCCTTGGATGATGTAAATCCACATGTTATTTGCCAAGCGCCTGCTTCACTGCTT
>JBAIYF010000547.1:0-3823 GCA_037916115.1 Anaerolineales bacterium | reverse complement strand
GCAGACGGGAGTTATCGCGCGGGTGTAGACCGATGGAAGGCTCATCTAAAACGTAGAGAACGCCAACGAGACGTGAACCAACCTGCGTTGCAAGGCGGATGCGTTGGGCTTCTCCGCCCGAGAGAGTTACGGCGGAGCGGTTGAGGGTCAAATAATCCAAACCGACGTTGACGAGGAAGTTCAAGCGTTCGTGAATTTCACGGATGACGCGTTCAGCAATGGTCTTCTGTTTGTTGGTGAGAGGCGAGCTCTTGCCAGAGATCTTCTTGACCCACTCAAGAGTCTGCAACACAGGCCACGAGTTGGCTTGAACGATGTTGACATCGTCTACTGTCACGGCAAGGGCGGCGGGATTGAGGCGCTTGCCCTGACACGACGGGCACGGACGGTCGGACATGTATTCCGAGATCTTCTCGCGGATGTATTCCGAGTTGGTTTCTTTGTAGCGGCGTTCAAGGTTGGTGATGACACCTTCAAAAGCGCGGCTGAACTTGACTTCGAACCCGCTGGAGTTGGTGTACTTCATCGGCAGTTGTGTGTCGCCAGTGCCGTAAAGGATAACTCGTTGTTGTTCTTCTGTGAGGTTTCGAAATGGCGCGTCGAGATCGATCTTGTAATGCTTGGCGGCGGTGACGAGGGTGCTCCAATAGTAGCCGCCTTCTTCGCGCGGACCCCACTCCATGCTGGCAATCGCTCCATCGTTCAACGACACGCTATCGTCGGGGATGATGCGGGCGGGGTCGATTTCCAGTTTCGAGCCAAGCCCCTGACAATCCGGGCAGGCACCTTGGGGCGTGTTAAAGGAAAAGGTGCGCGGCTCAATTTCGGGCACGGTCGAGCCGTGTTCGGGGCAGGCGAGATGCTCAGAGTAGGCGATGTCTTCCTTTTTATCGACAAGGTTGACGGTGATGTATCCTTCGCCGAATTTGAGTGCGGTTTCGATGGAGTCGGTCAGGCGGGTGAGGGCGGCTTTCTTGTCTTCCTTCGAGCCTTCCTGCGAAATGACGAGACGGTCAACCACGGCTTCGATGGTGTGCTGTTTGTAGCGGTCGAGCTCGATTTCATCGTCGAGCGAGTGGACCGTTCCATCCACGCGGGCGCGGGTAAAGCCAGCTTTGCGAATTTCTTCAAAGACGGCTTGATAGGTGCCTTTGCGTCCGCGTACGAGCGGGGCAAGGATGAGAATGCGCGTGCCTTCGGGCAGGTTGGCGATCTTGTCCACGATCTCCTGCGCCGACTGCTTGGAAACTTCACGTCCGCAGACTGGGCAGTGCGGGATGCCCGCGCGCGCGAACAAGAGACGCATGTAATCGTAAATCTCAGTTACGGTACCAACGGTGGAACGCGGGTTGTGGCTGGTGGATTTCTGGTCAATGGAAACGGCGGGGGAGAGCCCTTCGATGTAGTCCACGTCGGGCTTGTCCATTTGACCGATGAACTGGCGCGCATACGCCGAAAGCGACTCGACATAGCGCCTCTGACCTTCGGCGAAGATGGTGTCGAACGCCAGCGATGACTTTCCCGACCCCGAAAGCCCGGTGATGACGACCAGTTTGTCGCGTGGAATTTCCACGGTGATGTTCTTCAAATTGTGGACGCGCGCGCCCACGACGCGGATCTTATTGGATGACATAGGACTCCTGTGCTTAGCTTTTTATTTTAGCACAAATGTTTCAATATAAAGGGAACGCCCCTGCAAGCAAACGACCTTGAATTATACCAACCGCCATTCTGATGCACTCGAAGGCAAATTGTTTACGCATGTTATACTGAGTGAAACTTCTAAAATCCGGCGGTGTTATAGAAAGCAAATTCCGCCGGTAAGGTTTTTAACTTGTCGGAATTGGAATATAACGAAGAGGATGTCCTTGCCCGTGCCTCACAAGGTGACCGGGATGCGTTCGGTCAGTTATACGAGCGCTATGCGGAACGGATCTTCAACTATGTGTACTATCGTACCGGGAACCAGCACGACGCCGAAGACCTGACGGCGCGTGTCTTCCAGCGGGCGATGAACCACATCCGCAATTACACCGATCGGGGCGTGCCATTTTCGGCGTGGCTTTACCGTATTGCCCACAATTTGGTGGCGAATTGGCATCGTGACCGCAGCCGGAAGCAGGAAATCCCAATCGATGACCTGCCAATTTTGCCAACAAAGGGTGACCATCCGGAGAAGAACCTGGTACGCTCACAGGAACAGGACTCACTGCTTCGGATGATCCGCAAACTTCCTCCGGAACGCCAAAGCCTGCTCATCCTGAAGTTTGTTGAGAATATGTCTAATGCCGAGATCGGCAAAATCATGGGTAGAAGCGAAGGAGCTGTGAAGAGCCTGTACCACCGTACTCTTCTGGCACTTCGAGATCAACTAGAGGACCAAAATCTTAATCTTGAAGGAGAGTAAACCATGGTAGTACGAATAGTGACCGACGGAGCCGTAGACCTTCCCGCAGAATGGTACAAGGAATACGACATCAACCGCATTCCGATCAATGTTCATTTTGGGGAGGAAAAAACCTACGTTCAGGATGAAGAACTCAGCCTGGACGAGTTCTACAAACTGGTGGACGGCAAAACCCTGCCTCACCCCAAAACTTCCCAGCCCTCCCCGCATCAATTCGTTGAATATTACAAAAAGATCGCCCAACCTGGCGATACCATTCTCTCGATCCACATCACCAGCAAGTTATCGGGTACGTATGCATCATCTGTCTCAGCGGCAGAGGAATTGAAGGGGACTTACAATATTGTGCCGGTCGATACCCTTTGCGGAACAATGGGCACCGCCTTCATGTGTCGTGCCGCCCGTCAGATGGAACGTGCCGGCAAGAGTGTGGAAGAGATCGTCAAATACATAGAAGGCATTCGCTCCCAGACCCACGTTATCCTCACTCTCGATACACTCGAATATGCCCGCCGCAGCGGACGTGTCGGTGCGCTTCGCTCCGCGCTTGCCTCTGCGCTGAACCTCAAGCCCATTGCCCTCCTCAAGGACGGTGTGGTGGATATGGTCGATCGTGTTCGCACCCGCAAGGGCGCTATTGAACGCGTGCTCGATCTTGCCAAAGAAACCGTTGGCGATAAGCCTGTGTGTGTGGGTGTGGTGAATGCCCGCGATGCAGCCACCGGGCAGTCTTTGCTCGACGAAGCCAAAAAACGCCTCAATGTGAAAGAAGCCTTTACCGCCGACCTCGCCATGTCGCTTGTAATCAACTTTGGTCCCGGCACGGTGGGCATTGTGTTGTACCCTGCTGAATAAATTGGAACGATGAACGTGAACCAGACCTCACACACCCCCGAAGATCTTCAGTATCTTGAAACGCATCTCTCGCGGACCTTGAAGCGGGTTGCACCTCCGAGCGGCATGATCGAACGCCTGAACGGACGCGTCCAACTGCCGAGCCGTTCCGAGATCCGTTTGCGTTTCACAGATTGGCGGCGGCTGTTTGTGGTGTTCAGCGGTGTCATGTCTGGTATGCTTCTCTTGGTAACGATTGCGCGGGCATTTTATTATCTTGCCGGGCGCAGAGACGCCATGTAATCGTTTTGTTGTGTATGAAAGAGCCCCCAGAGTTTCTCTGGGGGCTTTGTCGTTAATTTTGCAGCAGCCACTCGCATAATGCTTTGGCTTCGGCTACCAGGTCGGCATCTACGGGGAGCTTGAATTCTTCGGTGACGCGCAAGGTCAAATGGTCAGCGACCAGTTTCAGTTCTGTGGGAAGAGGCGCTTCTTCCTTAATGAAGGAAAGCAGGTCATGGGCGGAGCGGCTCGGCAGGGGAGTCCCTTTGCGGGTGAGATAATCCCGAATGGCAATACCGG
>JBAIYF010000546.1:0-2198 GCA_037916115.1 Anaerolineales bacterium | reverse complement strand
GTTTTTCGATATGGTCGGGATGATTAAGGGCATACTCTGTAACAACGGCACCGCCAAAGGAGTGCCCCACTAAAACAAACGGCGGGGATACTTTCAACTGGGTCAGGGCAGTTTCAATGTCCAGTTGGATGCGCGCCATGTTGTAGCCCGTAGACGGCTTGTCGGAAAGTCCGTGTCCGCGCATATCCAGTGCAATAACGCGGTTGTCCATCGCAAATTTCTGCATTTGGTATTGCCACTGTTCCGCCTTGCCGCCAAAGCCATGCACAAAAACGATGGTCCGCCGCGGGCTGGCGGGGGAAACATCAATGGCAGACAGGCGCACAAGTGGGTCAGAAGAAGTGCGTACTTCGTAACGATAAAGATCGAAGTCTATATCCATTTTGAGAGTGTAGCATGAAGGTGTGACGAATGTCAATTTACGAAAGTTGGTTGAAATGCTATACTGACTGGGTGATTCTCCCAACAAAATATTAGTACAAGTACTAGGTAGCCAATATCTTAAGGTGCCATATGGCAAACTCAAGAAGTCCGTTTATCAGGTTTCGAACTTATTTTTCTCTGGCGATCATAGGGTGGACATTCCTTATCGGCGGATTAATATTTGCAAGCCTAAGCTCGCTCGAGAACAATATTCTACAAACAGCCGCTGTTGAAGCAAGAGCCAGTATCGAAAAAGATCTGCTGTATCGCCGATGGGCAAGTGAACAGGGCGGGGTATATGTTCCTGTTACCGAGGAGACACAACCCAATCCATACCTGAACGTAGCTGAGAGGGATATTACAACTCCATCCGGCAGGCAGTTGACATTGATCAACCCTGCTTACATGATGAGGCGGATCTATGAGGAACAGGCAACACTTGGCATTCCAGCCCACTTAACCAGTTTAAACCCCTACAACCCTAACAATATTCCAGACGAGTGGGAGAAATCTGCTCTCAAAACATTTGAAGACGGCAATAAAGAATTTTATTCCGTCGAGGTGATAAACGGGCAAAGTTACTTGCGCCTGATGCAGCCTTTAATCACAGAGGAAAACTGCCTTAAATGCCACTTTGAACAAGGCTACAAAGTGGGAGATATCCGAGGCGGGTTAAGCGTTTCGATCCCACTTTCGAGATACAGTGAAATCGAAAAAACTCAGCGTACGATCATCCTTGCGGAGTATGGAGTTCTCTGGCTGGTGGGGCTCATAGTTGGGCTCATAGCAGCATCAGATATGAAGAAGCGTATTACTGAACGGGATGGATTGATCGACGAAGCGCAAAAGCGAAAGAAAGAGTACCACAACATCCTGCAAACCAGCATGGATGGATTTTGGTTGACGAACAACGACGGCTATATGCTGGATGTCAACGAGGCATACTGCGTCATGAGCGGATACAGCCGTGATGAACTGCTCAGAATGCACATTAACGATTTTGAAGAGAAGGAAAACAAGGAAGAGACCGCTGAACACATAAAAAAAGTGCTGGAAAACGGGCACGATCGTTTTGAGTCGGTGCATAAAAGGAAGGATGGGTCTTGTTTTAACGTTGAAGTCAGTGTCAATTATATTGGCAATGAGCTGATGGCAAGTTTTCTAAGGGATATTACCGAACAAAAACAGGCAAGAGACATGCTCACTGCAAGCGAAGAAAAATATGCCAAGACCTTCCAACATGCTCCCATCCTTATCACCGTCAGCACAATCGAAGATGGAAGATACATTGATGCAAATGAGATGTTCCTTTCTGTTTCAGGATTTTCCAGAGAGGACATCATAGGAAAAACATCCGTGGAGATCGGCTGGATATCAGCAGATGATCGTAAAAAGCTTATTGATATCTTCACCAGGGATGGGCATGTCAAGAATATGGAGTTATCACTTCGTACAAAGAACGGCAGTGAGGTCATTTGTTCGTATCATGCCGAATTAATTGAAATTGAAGGCAAACCCTGCCTTCTTTCCATTGCCGAAGATATTACGGAGAGAAAAAGGGCAGAGAACAAATTAATTGAAAGTGAAGCAAGTTTGAAGCAATCCCAAAGAATCGCACATGTCGGGCATTGGGCATGGGATGTTCAAACGAACACAGTAACCTGGTCTGAAGAGATGAAGCGCATATTTGGATTGGACCCGGATTCCTTACACGACAACCTGACTGAGATCATCGCCAAGTCCATCCACCCGGATGACCAAGAAAAGGTGAATGC
>JBAIYF010000545.1:0-5324 GCA_037916115.1 Anaerolineales bacterium | reverse complement strand
TTGCTTACCTACTGGGTGAACGATGGTGCCAAACGCAAACTACCCAAAGAACGCCTCTACGCCCATCTCCACATCGAATCCAACCTGCGCGAACCCTTCCAACGCCTTGCGGATACAGGTCTGCGCCTCAACGCCCTGAAAACCATCAGCGACATCCAAACCTTCCTGGTGGAAGAAGCCACCGAGTTGAGCGGCGGCGAGCGCGTGATGTTGATCCTCGAAAACGATGGCAAACCCGTGGTAGCGGAATCCCTGCTCCCACGCGGAGAAGACGCCTCAGCCGTTCTCAAATCCATCAGCAAATACCTCGCCCAAGCCCGCCTCACGCGGGCGGTGCAACTGATCCTGCCCAAGAAGTCTGGTCTCAGCCGAATTATTGCTCCACTCATCGCCCAAAACACCCTCCTCGGCTACCTGTACGTGGACATGGACTCGCTCTACGGTTCCTTCGACAACACCGACCGCGACATGCTCGGCATGTTGGCGAATCAAGGCGCTGTCGCGTTGGATAATGCTGGTCTGCTGGAAGGACTCGAGCGCAAGGTTGAGGAACGAACCGAGCAATTGCAGGAACGAGTCAACGAGCTACAGATCATCAACGCCATTCAACAGGGTCTCGCCGCCGAGTTGGACTTCCAATCCATTGTAGATCTGGTTGGCAATAAACTAAGCGAGATCTTCAAAACGGGCGATCTCGGCATCAGTTGGTATGACGAAAAGACCAACCTGATGCACTATCTTTACGAATACGAGCACGGGGAGCGGCTAACAATTCCGCCTCAGCCGCCCGTCAAAGGTGGACAATTTGAGATGATGCGCAAGACGCGCCAGCCTATTGTGGCAAATACCCTTGACTTATTGAAGAAATCAGACGCAAAGGTATTGCCCGGCACGGACATGAGTAAATCCATCATCTCTGTGCCCATCATCAGCAGTGACCGCACTCTTGGCATTATCACCATGGAGAACTACGAGCGCGAGAACGCCTATGGTGAATCCGAACTACGCCTGTTGACCACCATCGCCGCCTCGCTGGGAACCGCACTCGAGAACGCGCGTCTCTTCGACGAGACCCAGCGCCTCTTCAAAGTCGAACAGGAACGTGTCGCCGAATTGCAGATCATCAACTCCATTCAGCAGGGACTTGCCGCCGAGTTGGACTTCCAAGCCATTGTCGATCTAGTCGGCGATAAATTACGGGAAGTGTTCAATACTCCTGACCTTGTCATCAATTGGTATGATGAAAAAGCAAATCGCAGTCATTATCTTTACATCTATGAACACGGCGTACGACTTCCCCCCATTGAGCCCTCCATACCACAACCAGATAGTCCATTCACCAAAATGCTGAAAACTCGCAAGCCGATCATTTGGAATACGGTCGATGAAGGGAATGCTCTATTCCCAACCGTGCCGGGTACAGATGAAAGTAAATCAGGCGTCCGGGTTCCCATTATCAGCAGTGACCGTGTCATTGGAACAATCACCATCGAAAACTACGAGCGTGAGAACGCCTACGGTGAATCAGAACTGCGGTTGTTGACTACTGTTGCCGCCTCGTTGGGAACCGCGCTCGAAAACGCGCGTCTCTTCGATGAGACCCAGCGTCTCTTCAAAGCCGAGCAGGAACGCGTGGCAGAGTTGCAGATCATCAACTCCATCCAGCAGGGACTCGCCGCCGAGCTGGACTTCCAAGCCATTGTGGAGCTGGTCGGCGATAAGCTGCGGGAAGTGTTCAACACGCCTAATCTTGAAATTGATTGGTTTGATGAAAAAACCAATCTTCTTCATTATCTATATACATATGAACAAGGCAAGCGAATATTTATTTCAGCTCTTTCCCCGATCTCTGGTGGGATATTCGAGACTATGAGCAAAAACCGCCAGCCAATCGTTGTTAATACAGCCGAATATATGGCAAAAACTGGCGGTGAAGTAATTCCTGGAACTGATATTAGTAAATCAATGGTTAATGTTCCCATTATTAGCAGCGACCGTGTGTTAGGCATGATTGCCATGGAAAACTACGAGCGCGAGAACGCCTACGGCGAATCGGAACTGCGCCTGCTGACCACCATCGCCGCGTCGCTGGGAACTGCGCTCGAGAACGCACGTCTCTTCGATGAGACTCAGCGCCTCTTCAAAGCCGAGCAGGAGCGCGTCGCTGAGTTGCAGATCATCAACTCCATTCAGCAGGGACTCGCCGCTGAGTTGGACTTCCAATCCATAGTGGATCTGGTCGGCGATAAATTGCGAGAGGTGTTCAACACGCCTGACCTTAGTATTAATTGGTACGACGAAAAAGCCAACTTGATCCACCCGCTCTACAATTATGAACACAACAAGAGATTATTCGTCGAACCTTATCCGCCAAGCCCCGGCGGACTATTCGAAACAATGAAAAAAGACCGCCAGCCGATTTCGGTCAACACAGCCGAATACATAATCCAAACAGGCGGCGAGGTCATCCCCGGCACAGACCTGAGCAAATCGCTGGCAACCGTCCCCATTATCAGCAGCGACCGCGTGCTTGGTTCATTGCAAATTGAAAACTATGAGCGTGAAAATGCTTTCGGAGAATCCGAAATTCGCCTGCTGACCACCATCGCCGCCTCGCTGGGAACTGCGCTCGAGAACGCGCGTCTCTTCGATGAGACCCAGCGCCTGCTCAAAGAGAGCAACACCCTCGCCGAAGTAGGGCGCGACATCTCATCCAGCCTCGACGCGAAAACCGTCCTCGAGAACATCGCCACCTACGCCATGAACCTGCTGCGGGGCGACCTGAGCGCGCTCTTCATCCCCGAAGAGAACGGCAGGGTCTTCCGTGCCATTGCCGCTGTGGGCACAAACGCCGAAGAACTGCGCAACGACACCATTGAGCCGGGGCGCGGCATTTTGGGCAGCATCGCCAAAAACAAGGTCGCCGAGATCGTCAACGATACCAACAGCGACCCGCGCGCAGTGGTCATCACCGGCACAGACAGTCTGCCCGATGAGCATTTGCTGGCGGTACCCATGCTGGCAGGCGACGAACTCAAAGGTCTCATGGCGGTCTGGCGTACCGGCAAAAACCTCGATTTCACCGAGAACGAACTGACCTTCATCACCAGCCTTTCACGGCAGGCGGTCATTGCGCTGCAAAACTCACAGCTCTTCAACGAAGCTCAAGAAGCGCGCCTCGCCGCCGAACATGCCAACTCAGCCAAGAGCGCCTTCATGGCAAATATGAGCCACGAACTGCGCACGCCGCTCAACGCCATCATCGGCTTCACCCGCATCGTCCGCAGAAAAGCCGAAGGGGTGCTGCCCGAGAAACAAACCGAGAACCTCGATAAAGTCCTCTCCAGTTCCGAACACCTGCTTGGGCTCATCAACACTGTGCTGGATATTGCCAAGATCGAAGCCGGGCGCATGGATGTTACCCCCGGAAAATTCGAGATGAGCATGCTGGCAGAGGCTTGCGCCACCATTGCCGCGCCTCTACTCAAGCCCGGGGTTGTTCTGCACAAGGAAATGGATTCACGCCTCGGCATTGTTCATTCCGATCAGGACAAGATCAAACAGATCATCCTCAACCTGCTCAGCAACGCCGCCAAGTTCACCCACAAAGGCAGCGTCACCCTGCGCACCGAAGCGGACCACGACCTGTTCCACGTCCATGTGACCGATACCGGCATCGGCATCAGTGAAGAAGCCATTGGTCGCGTCTTCGAAGAATTTCAACAAGCCGATAACACCACCACCCGCAAATATGGCGGCACGGGTCTCGGGCTTGCCATCAGCCGCAACCTCGCCCGTCTATTAGGCGGCGACCTGACCGTCACCAGTGAATTGGGCAAAGGCTCCACCTTCACCCTCTCGCTGCCTGTACAATACACGCCCAAAGCCGAAGCGCAGCCTGAGACCGCCAAAGAATTCATACCCAACACACCTTCGATCAACAAGAAACGGGTCCTGGTCATTGATGATGACCCCGATGCCGTTTACCTCCTGCAGGAAAGTATCGGGCATGGCAACTTCGAAGTCATCGGCGCACAGAACGGTTTCACCGGTTTGAAACTGGCACGCGAAAAACAGGTCGATGCCATTCTGCTCGACATCATGATGCCCGAAGCCGACGGTTGGCAGATCCTGCACGAGCTCAAAGCCGACCCTGAAACGGCAAACATCCCGGTCATCCTGCTCACCATTGTGGACCGTAAAGCCCTCGGCTTGAAACTGGGCGCAGCCGATTACCTGCTCAAACCACTCGACCCACTGGCAGTGACGAACGCCCTCAAACGCGTCATCGGCAAATCAGACCATCCCCACCGGCACATCCTCGTGGTGGATGACGACCCGCATGTCGCGGATATGATCCGCCAGTTCCTGCCTGAGGCGGATTTTGAGTTGAACTCCGCTGCCGATGGCGAAGAAGGCTTGAGGGCGATCAAGTCCCTGAATCCCGATATTGTTCTTCTGGACCTGATGATGCCCAAGCTCGACGGCTTTGGTGTGCTTGAACAGATGCGCAACGACCCTGAACTACGCAGCATCCCGGTCATCGTCATCAGCGCCAAGGAACTGACCCCGCAGGAAGCCGAAACGCTGCGCAATTCGGTATCCTTTGTGATGAAGAAACAGGGGCTGGATGAGTCGCACCTGCTGGATATAATCAATAATTCATTGAATTAATTTTTTGGAGAATACCTTTGAAAAAGATCCTGATCGTGGAAGATACCGAACTTAATATCGATCTACTGACACAACTGCTCGAAGATGATTATGAACTCCTCGTCGCACGAGATGGCGAACAAGGCGTAGACTTGGCGATCCAGAAAGCCCCAGACCTGATCCTGATGGATATCTCCCTGCCGGTTCTGGATGGCTACGAAGCCACGCGCCGCATTCGTGCCACACGGAAAGACATGCCCATTATTGGTCTCTCGGCGCACGCCATGGACGGGCACTCTCAAAAAGCCCTCGAAGCCGGCTGCACCGATTACCTGACCAAACCCGTCAACGATACGTTATTGTTTAGAATGCTCGATAAATATCTGGGTGAATGAGGTTTATTAAATGGCAAAGAGAATCGCGAAAAAAGACAACGGGCAACAGACAATAGACAATGGACAAGCCGTTGCACACATCCGCCAACTGGCGTGGACGGGTCAACACGCGGCGGCAATTGATTCAGCGACACAGGCCTTAGCCACGCTGGGTGATGTAGGGGCGCGGTCTCCGCACCCTAGCACAAAAGGGCGAGGAAACCTCGCCCCTACGATAATGTCCCTGCTCGACCTGCGCGCGGAATCCTACATCGCCCTTGGCAAACTAGACCTTGC
>JBAIYF010000544.1:0-2513 GCA_037916115.1 Anaerolineales bacterium | reverse complement strand
GGAAGAGTCCCTGTGTGCGGAGATAGGCTTCGGTGCGTGCAATGACTTCTTCGGAGCGGCCGGTGAGACGCATGTAGCGAAGCGTCTCTTCATCCACAGGGAAGTAGCCCATGGTGGCGCCGTATTCGGGAGCCATGTTGGCAATGGTGGCGCGGTCGGTGAGCGACATGTTGTTGAGACCTTCGCCGAAGAACTCGACGAACTTATCAACAACGCCCTTCTTGCGCAGCATTTGGGTGACGGTCAGCACGAGGTCGGTGGCGGTCACGCCTTCCTTGAGTTTGCCGTAGAGTTTGAAACCGATCACATCAGGGAGCAGCATGTCCATCGGCTGGCCGAGCATCACGGCTTCAGCTTCGATGCCGCCCACGCCCCAGCCCACCACGCCGAGACCGTTGATCATGGTGGTGTGCGAGTCGGTGCCGACGAGCGTATCGGGGAAGGCGATGGTCTCGCCATTCTCATCCTTGGTCATGACGACATCGGCGAGATATTCCAGGTTGACCTGATGCACGATGCCCGTCATCGGAGGCACAACGCGGAAGTTGCTGAAGGCTTTCTGCCCCCACTTGAGGAACTCGTAGCGTTCGCGGTTGCGCTGGAATTCGACTTCGGTGTTGCGGTTGAGCGCTTCGGCAGTGGCGAAGAAGTCCACCTGCACCGAGTGGTCGATGACCAAATCAACCGGCACGAGCGGATTGATCTTCTTCGGGTCGCCGCCCAAGCGAGCCACGGCGGCGCGCATCGCGGCGAGGTCCACCACGGCGGGCACGCCGGTGAAGTCTTGCATCACCACACGACCGGGCAGGAAGGGAATGCCGGGGCGGGCGCCTTTGGGCGTCCATGCGGCAATGTTCTTCACATCCTGCTGGGTGATCTCGCGGTCATTGCATTGGCGCAGCGCCGCTTCGAGCACGATACGAATGGAATAGGGGAGTTTGCTGAGGTTGGTCAGCCCGGCTTTTTCGAGCGCGTCGAGCCGGTAGTAGACGTATTTTTTCTTGCCCACGCTTAATACGTCACGGGACTTGAATAAATCGTTCATAGTGTGTCTCCTTTGGAGTGTGATTTTTCCCGATCCTTTGAAAGGGATGGGGTTCTCACACCACAAACCTGCGAAGAACACAAAGGAGCGCCTTTGATATCCTTGAGTTAATTGTGGTGGGGATGATTAGAGAAATTCGAGCCGATTATACTGATTTCCGGGCGTGAGTGGAAGTGGATTTGCCAAAACACACCTGAAGAACCGACTGGACTACACGCCCAATTCTTTCCTGAGCGCCTGTACCAGTTCCGTTTTTTCCGCTTCTGGCAGGAAGGAGGAATGCGCCGCAAGCGCGGTCACCTTCTTCAAAAGGTCCAGCGGGACCTTTAACTTCTCGTGGATCAGTTGATATTCATGCGAGAGGGTGATGCGCGAAACGCTCGGGTCATCTGTGTTGACAGTGGCTTTGAGCCCCTTTTCTAGCATTTTCGGCAGGGGATGCTTATCCAACTGCCCCACCACACCAGACTGGAAGTTACTGGTCACACAGACTTCAAAGGTCAGTCCTCGTTCTTTTGCCAGCGCCGCGACCTTTTCATCTTCCAGCACACGCACACCGTGACCGATGCGTTCCGCACCAAGATTCTCGATGGCGTCGCGTACGTTCTCTGCGGGTCCCCATTCCCCTGCGTGGATGGTGATATGCAACCCCGACTGCTTCGCTTCCTTGAAAATTCCATAAAACGGCGCAGATTTGAACTCCGCCTCATTGCCAGCCAGGTCCAAACCGACCATGCCGTTCTTGCGGTGGTCCGCCGCCAGCCACGCCACCTGTTCGGCGAGGTCGGGGCTTTCGTGCCGGTTCACCGAAGCGATCAAACCGATCTTGATGCCAAAATCCTTTGCCGCCGCCTGCGAACTGGTGATAACCCAGTCCATCACATCATGCAGCGGAAAGCCCTCGGCGCGGCTCAATGCCACAGGTGTAAAGCGCAGTTCCATGTAGCGGACATTATCGTGCGCCGCATCTTCCACCGCTTCACGCGTCACACGGTGGATCACATCCGGCGATTTATAGAACAGGCGCAGCGTCTTGAATTTGTCCAAAAAATTCGTGAACGTCATCGGGTCCTGGTCTTGCACCTGCACCAGCCCGCTCAGATTCAACATCGAGATCGGAACCGTCACCCCGTGTTTGCGCGCAATATCGAGCATGGTCGATAGACGCAACGACCCTTCCAAATGGCGGTGAAGTTCCACCTTTGGAAGGGCGAGATATTGATTTTGGGGAACGGTGTTATCTTTCAAACGTTTCCTTGTTACGAACGGCGGCGGCGCTTTTTCTTTGAATCCGTATCACCGATCTGTATCTGTGTTTCCGTTGGGGTCGATGCGGCCTCCGCAGTTTCAATGGGGGTGATCTCCACCCGCCGCGGTCTTGCCGCGAACGCGCGGCTAATGACCAACCCGCGCACTTCTTCAAGCAACTGCGCGAACATCTCTGAGGCACGTCCTTTGTATTGTACCA
>JBAIYF010000543.1:0-18553 GCA_037916115.1 Anaerolineales bacterium | reverse complement strand
AGTAACCTCTTCGAGAGTTTCTTCATCTACTCCGAAGACCACCTCCCCAAGCTTCTCGCGGATTCTGCCTTCGATGTCCGCGATCATCTGATCCGCTTCGGCTTCACTCTTCGCCTTTGCCGCGATGCGGATGTCGACCACGCCCGTGTGGGCTGCCAGTCCTACCGTGGGGTTGCTCAGCGTCTCCAGGTTGGCGACCTGTTCATCGATCATGCCTTCGCCCAAGCCCGCACAATGCAGTACACGCACTTTGATGACTTCGTCGAGCCCGAAGCGTTTTTGCAAATAGGGAATGACTGACTCGTGCAGCACGTGTTCCATTTCAGCAGGAACACCGGGCAGCGAGATCACAGCGTTGTTTTCTGTTTCAACGATGAAGCATGGCGCGGTGCCAACCGGGTTGCGCAAGCCGATCGCGCCCTGCGGCACATACGCCTGCCGTTTTTGATTCTCAGACGGGGTGCGCCCGTAGCGCGAGATGGTTTCGACCACCTGCTGCCACAGGTCTTCGCGGAATTCGGTCTGCACGCCAACGGCTTTGGCAACGGCTTCACGCGTGGGGTCATCCACAGTGGGTCCCAGCCCGCCGGTGGTGATGATGATATTCGCACGTTCCATCGAGCGCTGAATGGTTTCTGCGATGCGGTCTGCATTATCTCCGATGGTGACGGTGCGATATAAGTCCACGCCCAGGCTGCGCAGCGTGCGGGCGATGTAGCGAGTGTTTGTATCCACGATCTCGCCGAGCAATATTTCTGTTCCAATTGTGATGATTTCTGCTGAGGTCATAAAATCCTACTTAAACACGAAGGGCACGAAGTACACAAAGGATTTACTTTTTACGGTCCTTCCTTCGTGACCTTGGTGTCCTTTGTGTTTAATTAAACTACATTGTACTCTTTTATCAAACGACCTTCTTCGAAACGCTTGAGGTCGAGCATCGAAACATCCACGCTTGAGAATTTTCCATCCAGAATAAATTCACTCATCAACTTACCAGAGATCGGTCCGTGCATGAAGCCATGCCCCGAAAAGCCCGTGCAAAGCAAAAAGCCTTTTACCTCCGTTGCGCCGTAGATCGGGTGGGCGTCGGGCGTCACTTCATACAACCCCGCCCAATGTGATGCGCGGCTGGCTTTTTCCAACAGCGGCATGCGCGCAATGGCTGCTTCCAAATTCACCAACTCAAAATCTTCGTCCACGTTCTGGTCAAAGCCGGGTGTTTCATTCGGGTTGCTCATGCCCACCAGCAAGCCTTCGCCTTCACGATGAAAATACAACGACTGCGCGAAATCGATCACGAATGGAAAATCTTCCGGCACTTCCTTCAACGGATTGGTGGTGAACATCTGTCTGCGTAGGGGAGTGATGGGAATTTGGACTCCCGCCATCGCACTGATGAGACCCGACCAGGGTCCCGCTGTATTGAGGACGACGCGCGCCTCAACCTCACCCAGGTTTGTTTTCACGCTGCGAACCTCACCGCCGCTGACGGTGACTCCAATTACCTCCACGCCCGTGAGCGCTGTCACGCCCATTTTCTGCGCCGCAGTGACATATCCCATCACGATGCTGTTCGGGTCTGCCGTACCGTCTTTGTGATGGAAAGTGCCCGCCAACGCATCGTCGAAGCGCATCAGCGGCAGCCGCCTGCGGACTTCGTCTCCGCTGAGCAGTTCGGTCTGCACACCGAGTCGATTCTGCATGGCGACATTCTGTTTGAACGCTTGCACTTCCTTCTCGTTGGTCGCCACCAGCAGATAGCCATATTTGTGATAGCCCGGGTCCTGTCCGATCTCTTCCTTGAACCGTTCGATCATGGGCAGGCTGTGCAGCGACAGCTGCACGTTGATCTCGGTGGAAAATTGATAACGCACCCCGCCAGCGCAGCGCCCTGTTGCACCTGTGCCGAAATGGCTTTCTTTTTCAAGCAGGAGGATTTTCCCCGCTCCGCGTTTTGCGAGATGGTAGGCGGCACTGGCACCCATCACGCCGCCGCCGATGATGACGATATCTACAGTTTTAGGGAAGGTTGTCATTTGAGTTGGTCCAAATCCAATTTTATCAGCCTTCCAATTTTGCGATGAGTGTCAGGCTTTTATTTGCAACTGGTAGGTGCATTGCCTCTAAATTGGTTCTTTTCTCATGCCTTACCCATCCATATAATGAGCGTCGAATAGGTTTATTTCAGGAGTATTCCCTTGAGAGCCCAATTTTTCCCACGCCTGGTCCATTTCGTTCTTTTGTTTGGCTTGATTGCCATTCCGGCAAGCCCGGTCTCTGCTGAGGAAGCGGACCAACCCGAAGAATGGTCATTTGCTGAGTTCCGTAATGAAGCGATCTCCCTTCAAGGTCCGCAAGATTCTGAGACGCTCAACTTCAACCTGCCCGCGCATTGGAAGTTGACCAGCGACATCACCTTGCAATTGCAAATGACGATCTTTCTTCCCCAAACAGTTTCTGGATTTCAAGGAACGGTTGGCGCTGTTGTCCTGACCGTCAATGGAAAGCGGGTGAGCGAAATTCCCTTGCAAAAGAGCGGGGATGCCGCTGGAAAATTGACCTTGCCATTGGAGGAGATCCCACTTGACGCGACGGACAGCCCGATGGAATTACGTCTGTTGCTCGAAAGTTATCTGCCATCTCAACCTGGTCAGTCTGAGATCGACGTGCGAGTTCATCCCACGTCCACTTTCAAATTCTCCTACACAACCCAATTACCCAACACAGACCTGATCCGCTTTCCGCAACAATTCATTCAAGAGTCACTTGAGCCTGACCATGCCTTGCTTGTAATTCCCGATCAACCTTCCATCACGGAACTTCAAAGCGCCCTCACAATTGCTGCTGGGATGGGGCGTCTGTCAAAGAATCAATTCCATTTGGATTTGGTTACCGTCAGCCAGTTAACGCCGGAGATGCAGGCGGATAATCATCTTATTTTGGTGGGGAAGCCGGAGCCGTTCCTTGTTTTGAAAGGCATGATCTTCCCATCTCCCATCATCGTCCGCTCAGACCCGGAATGGACGGTGCAATTTCTGCTGCCTGACCGTTATGAGTTCGAGCGCACGGTTCCAGAAGACGGTTTGGTTCAATTGATCAATTCACCGTGGAGTTCTGACCGTCTTATTTTGTTCGTGAGCGGCGAGACCGATTTGGGTGTATTGAAGGCGGCGCAAGCTGTCAGCAGTGGCAGACTGCGCACGAATGTTTTTCCAAACCTTGCGATCATCAAAGAAACCAGAATTCATTCTGACCCTATTACTTCTGTGGAAAATGAATCTAATTTGAGTCTATCGAATCCTTTAGCCTCTTTCGTTTCAGATCCCACGCTGAGTTCAACCGCTTTTGTTTTGCCCAAAGAGGATGCCCAAAGCTGGTGGACGGCGATGCAGCTTGCGGGTCGGTTGGGAGCCGAAGCGGATGGTCCAGCGGTGAATTTGAAGGCGTATTATGGCGATGAATTGCCGGATGACGTCTTTGAATCCTTTAATATCCTTGCCATAGGGCGGGCAAGTTCGCATCCATATCTTGTTGAGTTGGGTGACGCAATGCCCGTCCCGTTCGAAAGGGGAAAGGATGTTCCCGAAGACACCGGCTTGGATATTGTCTATCGTATATCTAAAGATTATGACTCTGCCGGGTATCTTGAAATTCTTACATCCCCAAAAAATAAAGACCGGGTAATCCTGACGGTGCTGGGAGATGACGCGACTGGAATTCAATGGGCGGCAGCTGCACTATTGGATCCATTCACTAGTGTGCAATTGAGCGGTGGTTTTGCACTGATCAATGCCCATCAGGTTTATGTGGTCAATTCTGCAACTGAATCTTCTGTGTCAACTCCCACTTCATTGTCCATGATCTCAGAAACTCAAACTGCTGTAACTGTTTCTGAGAATCCTCTCTTGTTTTGGCAGGTTGTGGCGGCTTTGTTGGCACTTTTATCATTGGTATTGTTTGTCCGGCTTCAACGAAAAAATAAGTAGCCGGGTAAAAAAAGAACCGCTTTCAAAGCGGTTCTTTTTTAGTGCTTTTTTTATTCAATACCCAGATAGGTCTTTTGGACCATTTCGTTCTTCTTGAGTTTCGCAGCATCATCAGTCAGTGCAATGGAGCCTGTTTGGAGAACGTAACCACGGTGGGCAATGGAGAGTGCCATCAGTGCGTTCTGCTCAACCAAAAGAATGGTTGTGCCCTGATCGTTCAGTTTCTTGATCGTGTCGAAAATCAAGTCCACCAGCACCGGTGCGAGACCCATCGAGGGCTCATCCAGCATGAGGATGCGGGGGTTGAGCATCAGTCCGCGCCCGATGGCAAGCATCTGCTGTTCGCCGCCGGAGAGCGTCCCGCCGTATTGAGAAATGCGTTCCTTCAAACGGGGGAAGGTCTCATAGACCAACTCCATGCGTTCCTTAATGGTCTTGGAATCGTTGATGGTGTAGGCGCCCATGTCCAGATTTTCCTGCACGGTGAGCTTGGGGAAGATTCCGCGTCCTTCAGGCACATGCCCAACACCTTTTGCTACGATGCGGTGAGCATCCAGGTTGGAAATGTTTTCGCCGGAAAGTTCCACTTTGCCTTCACGCGGGTGGATGATGCCGGAAATGGTGCGCAGGGTTGTGCTTTTTCCAGCGCCGTTCGAGCCGATAAGTGTGACGATCTCACCTTCGTTTACGTAGAGTGAGATGCCTTTCAAGGCGTGGATATGTCCGTAATAGGAATGGACGTTGGTGAGTTCGAGTAGTTTTCCCATACAGTGTCTCCTATACCTTCTGCTCGTGTGCTACGGCTGCGCCTCGTCCGAGGTATGCTTCGATCACGCGTGTGTTCGAGCGGATTTCTGCAGGGGAGCCTTCGGCGATCTTTTCACCATAATCCATCACCGAGATGTGTTCCGAAATACCCATCACCACGCGCATGTCATGTTCGATCATTAGGATGGTGATGCCTTTTTCATCGCGGATGCGGCGGAAGAGCTTGATGGCGTCTTCTGATTCATTCGGGTTCATGCCTGCGGTCGGTTCGTCGAGCAGAAGGAGGGTGGGGTTGGCAGCAAGAGCACGGGCGATCTCAATGCGGCGCTGACCACCGTAAGGCAGGTTGCGTGCAAGTTCATTGCCCACGTTTTTCAAGCCCACGAAACTCATCAGGTCTTTGGCGCGTTGTTCGGCTTCCTGTTCCTCCGCGTTGAATTTCTTTGAGCGAAAGACGGTGTCGATTGCGCTTTGCTTCAGTTGTATGTGCATACCAACCAGAATATTCTCGAGCACGGTCATGCTGCCGAACAGACGGATGTTCTGGAAGGTGCGGGCAATGCCGGTGGCTGCCACTTGATCTGGGCGAAGACCGATCAGGGAATGGTCCTTGAATTTGATCTGCCCTTCTTCGGGGGTGTAAATGCCGGTCAGGGTATTAAAGAAAGTGGTCTTACCGGCGCCGTTGGGTCCGATGATACTGACGATGCGACCTTCTTCCAGTGAGAAGGTCATCTTGTTGACGGCGGTCAGACCGCCAAAGCGTTTTACAACATTGTTTGTTTGTAGTAATGCCATGGTTGCAGCCGCCTATTCTTTTTCTTCGCCAAGTTCACGCTGTCGTCGTACAGCAGGGATGAGTCCTGCCGGGCGGAAGATCATCATCAGAATGAGGATGATACCGAAAACGAGTTTTTGGTATTTTGCCGGGTCCAACTGGGTGGAGAGGTCTTTCCACGCAAAGTTGATGATCGGAATGACCGCATCGCTTTGGCGCAGGTCGCTCAGGTAGAGCGAGAAGTTTTGAAGGATCTGAATGTTGAGCAGCGTCACAGCCGAAGCGCCGAAGATCACACCGGGGATGCTTCCCAAACCGCCCAGGATGACCATGGTCAATACGCCGATGGAAACCTGGAAGGAAAAGGTTTCAGGGCTGACGAAGGTACGGTTTGCAGCGTAGAGCGCGCCCATGGCTCCAGCGAAGGAGGCTCCGGCGGCGAAAGCGGCGAGCTTCATCTTCACAAGCGGAATGCCCATGGCGATGGCAGCGGTTTCATCTTCACGGATGGCAGTCCAGGCACGTCCAATGCGGGAGTCTTCCAGGCGGGTTGCTACTACGATCACGATCGCAATGATGATCAACGCGAGGAAGTAGAACATCACATTATAAAATTCGGCTTCGGAGACTTCATGTCCCACCAGCGGCTCGAGAAAACTGCGGAAGAACATCAGTACGCCCTCTGGTGGCAGAGGCGGACGCTGGATCGGTGTGATGCCTTGCGGACCATTGGTAAGGTTGATCGGCTTGTCGAGGTTGAGCGCCAGCACGCGGATCACTTCACCGAAGCCAAGTGTCACAATGGCGAGGTAATCGCCCTTCACGCGCAGCACGGGTAAACCAAGCAAAATACCCATCAATGCTGCCAGCCCCACACCCAGGAAAAGGAACAACCAGAACCAGCGGGCGTCCAGAAAGAATTCTGCATTGGCAGGAGCTGCACCTGGAATGGAATACAGAAGCGACATTTGCTTTGAGCCGAAGATCGCCCAGGCATAGGCACCAACCGCATAAAAGGCAACGTACCCAAGGTCCAACAGACCTGCCATACCGATCACGATGTTCAATCCCAGCGCCAATGCAGAGAAAACCGCCATTTGGAATATGACTTCAAGGATAAAGATGTTCTTGATACCGATTACCGGCAGAACGATAATGATCAGGAGTAAACCGATGAACACCTTTATTTTCATGGGCATGTTCATGAAGTAAAGGACCAGGGGGGTCGTCATCAAGATCAGGAATGCCCCAAGTGATCTGGGATTTTGGAACAGAGTGATGGTTCCAATAATAAGGAAGGCAAAGGCGATTGCGATCGGCCAGAACCCCGTATTCGCTTTTTTGTACAAGTCGCTGAAAAGAGTTTTCATAAGAATCCTTTCCTGGGGTTAGGCCTTCTGCCCAACGGTTTGACCCAACAGACCCGAGGGGCGGAAGATCAATACAATGATCAGGATTGCAAAAGCAAAAATATCTTTGTATTCAGCGCCAAACGCACCATTGGTGAAAATGCCAAGATACGACGCGGAAAAAGATTCAAGCAATCCCAGAACCAATCCACCCAGGAGAGCGCCGGTCAGGTTGCCGATGCCGCCTAGTACTGCAGAGGTGAATGCTTTCAAGCCGGGGAAGAAGCCTGAGAAGGGGTCCAGTTTTGTCGCTTTCAACGCGAACAAAACACCTGCCGCACCACCCAACGCACCGCCGATCAAAAAGGTGATCGAGATGATCTGATTGACGTTGATACCCATCAGGCTGGCAGAGGGGCGGTCTTGAGCCACAGCGCGGATGGCTTTGCCAACTTTGGTTCCGTTGACAAGGAAGTTCAAAATGATCAGCATCAAAATCGCAACGCCAACGATGAGTACAGATTTGATCTGGATGCGCAGCGGATCTTCCATGCCGGGTATAGCTATTTTCCAAAATTCATCGAACGTTCCAAATTTGGGAAGGATAACGTTGAATTCACCGGTTGTAAGGCTGAGAATGAGGCGGACAATATCCTGCAGGAAGAAGGACATGCCAATGGCGGAGATCAGCGGAACAAGCTTCGGCGCGCCGCGCAACGGTTTATACGCGACCCGTTCCACGGTCACAGCCAGAGAGCCGGAAACAACAAGAGCCAGCAGGATCGCAAGCGCAATGACCAAATATTCGTTCATGGTAGCGAGGATACCCGCATGCTCAAAGTATGCCATGAGCTGGATACCAACGATCCCACCCACCATGAATATTTCGCTATGTGAAAAATTGATGAACTCTAAAACACCATACACCATGGTATAGCCGAGGGCGATGGTGGAATAAACAAAGCCAATGGTCAAACCATTAATGATGACTTGTGGCAGGATCAACATGGTCCTTTCCACTAGGTCAAAGTCTGTTACGTTGAACTTGAAAATGTAGGCGAGCAGTACGGTGGCAAGCGACAGGATCACACTCGCTCCCAAAGCGAACACGAGGATCTGCCCGATTGGAAAAAGGAAGAACTTGTAAACGGGATTAGCTGCAAATTGCTTCATTATCATCAATCCTGTCTTTTTGAAAATGAGCCTCTCCCCGCAAGGGGGAGAGGCTTTTGGTAAAACGGAAGTGAATTATTCGCCCTTGCCGGGGGAAGCAACTTCGAGAACTTCAACGATCTCGTTGGTGCCCCAGTCCGCAGCGGCAGCAGCGTTCACCTTGATGATGAAGTACTGAGCGTTGGGGAGGTCACCAATGTCGTCAAAGCTGATGTTGCCGGTCAGACCTTCAATGTTGACCTGGCGAACCGCTTCAGCAACCTGGAGGCGGGAAGGCTTGCCACCGGCAGCTTCAGCAGCGGCCTTGATGGCGGTCAAGCAGACGTTCATGGAGTCGTAAGCCTGGGCGGCGTAGGCTTCAGGAGCGGCGCCGAACTTGGCTTCGTAGTCCGCAGCGAACTGAGCAGCAGCGGGGTAGGCAGCAGCCGGACCAGCAACGGTGGTGTAGTACATACCGCCGCCGGTGGTCAGAGCGTCACCAGCAATGTCAGCGAGGTCGGAGGAATCCATACCATCGGTGCCGAGGAAGGTGCCTTCGTAGCCGGCATCGCGAGCCTGCTTGAAGAACACACCAGCCTGGTTATAGATACCAGCAAAGAACACAACATCGGGCTGGGTGGCAACCACGGGGGTCACGATCGCATCGAAGTTGGCCTGTTCTTCAGTACCTTCGAAAGCCACGATTTCCAAACCATCTTCTTCAGCAGCAGCGCGGAAGAATTCAGCCACGCCCTGACCATAAGCGGTCTTGTCATGGATGATGTAGACGGACTTGGCGCCGAGGGTGGTGAAAGCGAATTCTTCAGCTGCAGGAGCCTGAACGTCATCGCGACCCACAACACGGTTCACTTCGAGGTAACCACGGGTGGTCACAACGGGGTTGGTGTTGGCGGGGGAGACGAAGGGCAGGTTGGCGGTGTGATATTCCTCGGAAGAGGGGATCATAACGCCGGAGTTGAGGTGACCAACACCGCAGAGGATGTCAGCATCAGCAACGATGTTCTTGGCGTTCGCAACACCGACGTCAGGGGTGGCCTGATCATCGTACGGGGCGAGCTGGACATCGTAGCCCATGGCAACGAGGTCGCCAGAGAGCTGTTCGAGGGCGAGTTCAGCACCCTGCTTGATGGCCACGCCCAAGAGGGACTGACCACCGGAGAGCGGGGACTGGGTAGCGATCTTGATGGTGCCCATGGAAGCGGGGGCTTCTTCAGTGGCGGCAGCTTCTTCGGTCGCGGGAGCTTCGGTCGCAGCGGCTTCTTCAGTCGCGGCGGGTTCTTCTGCTGCGGGGGCACCGCAGGCGGCGAGTACCATGCTGGCAACAACCAACAGGGAAAGTAAAGCGAGTAAACGCTTGTTCATTATCTTACTCCTCCAAAATTTACAAATTGATTTTTTAGTTCCCGCAAATGCGGGTGTCAACAATGCATGCAGACCAGGCGCTTCGGGTCGGCATCACCTCCTTTTCAGTTTAAGCCTTTATATACAAAGAAAGCCCCAAAACCCTGTTCTATGGATTTTTTAGGCTTGTTTGATAATACCAATTACGGCTAATAGGATTATTAAGAATGTCCAATAATAAGACGATTTCCATAGGGGGTCAAGCATTTGGTCTATACGTTTTATGGGGAACTTACGGGAAGCAAACTATAAAGTTCGCTACTTACTTTCTGTTGGCTTGTATAGCAACTGTTCGCGGATGCGCAGATCCGTGTTGCGGATTTTCATGGCAAGGTCGGCAGCCAGGTTGTACATTAACCGGTAGCCAAGTTGGGGGTAGGTCTCACACAACATCACGATCTTATCCCGTGAGATCACCAGCAGGCGGGTATCCTTCTGCGCGGCGCGGGCTGTGGCAGAGCGCAAGCCCTCATCCACCAACGCAACCTCGCCAAAGGACTGTCCCCTGCGGAGGCGGGCGACCACGGTTTCACTTTTTCCAAGCGACCCTGTGCCGTTACGATGAATCAAAATATCCACCTCACCCTGCATGATCACATACAATTCCTTGCTGCTGCTATTTTCCTGAAAGATAACCTGATCCGCGTGAAACTCCACCTCCTGGCACAAATTGGCAACCATCTCCAACTGAGTGGGGGTGAATTGAAAAAAAATATCGCTCTGCTTCAGAAAATTGACCAGATTACTCATGTCGAAAAGTTTAGCACACTAAAAGATGAAGTGCAACGCCTCGGTCTTACGGGTAGGGCTGGTTCAACCAGTCAAGCGGATCCACCTGGACGCCGTTCACCCACAACTCCCAATGCAGGTGTGCGCCAGTCACACGCCCCGTCCCGCCGACCAGACCGATCACATCGCCTGTGTTCACCGTCTGCCCGACCTGTACTTGAATGACAGACTGATGCCAGATGCCGCTATAGACCCCCCAGCCATGATCGATCACCGTGGCGTTCCCGCGCACCGTCCACGGACCAGCGAATACAACCACACCTGGGGCTGGCGCAGAAATGGCAAACCCCTCACCACCGCCGAAATCCAAACCAGTGTGAAAGCCTTCTATGGACAGATCCGTACCCTGACCAATATAGGTGCGGCGATTGCCATACCGTGACGTGAAGTATGTGGACTCAGCGTAAGCAATGGCTGGAGAGATAAAGTTACCCGTCCACAGTCTGGTGGGTGAGGCGGGGGTTGTCAGGGCGATCAATTGTTGCAATTCCGGCTCGGTGGATGCCGGGTCGATGGTGGCAGGGTCCACATACAGAAGGGGGTCATCCGGGTAACCGCCGGAGACGATCAGGATCAATTGTTCGTAGGATTGTTTCGAACCGTCGGGTAAGGTCGCATCCAACCGCAGCGGATAAACCCCCGGATCAAGCAAGGCATGGACACCCTGCAATGCGACTTGCGTATTTTCTTGAGTGGGGAAGAAACGCAGGGGATGGTCCACCAAAATGCCGCCAAGCGTAACGCCGGGTTGGGTGGTTACTGTAATAACACCCGTTCCGCCCTGCTTGATGGGCAGGTCGCGGATCTCTGCACTGATGAAAGCCGAAGGCAGCCCGCTGGTATTATCGCCAGTGGATTCACCAGGTGCGTAGAGTGTGTCGCCGGGTAGTCCTGCCCATGAACCTTCCAGTTGGTTGATGTGGGTCAATGCCCAGATATTGGTGTTGTTCTTTACCGCCAGTTCCAGCATGGATTCGCCCGTGGCGGGGGAAATGCGTTTTTCATACTGCGTCTGGTCCTGGATCGGTACGATCATATTCGAGCCCACATAAAACTCGCTCGGGCTGACCACACGGTTGAGCCTGCGGAACAGCGTATCTGAAACCTGTGTCTGGCGCATCAACCCACGGTAGGAATCGCCGAAGTTGATGAACTTGGTATCAAGAGTGCCTGTGATGCCTTCCAAACCGGGAATGATCAGTTGCTGCCCAATTGCCAGCGCGTTCGGGTTGATACCGGTATTTGCTGCCAGTAGTTCATCGAGGGTGATGCCGAAGCGCGCAGCGATGGAATAAAGGCTGTCTCCAGATTGGACGATGTAGATCGGTCCGGTTGGGTCTTGTGCAAGGGCTGGCTTAAGTGGGACGATGAACAGTGTAATGAGAAGAAGGATGAAGACGCGCTTACGCATTCTTGAATTCAACTTTATCTCCGATTTCATAATCCCCCCAACGGTCCGGGTGAATTTCCAGTGTGTATCTTGCATCTGCCTTGGAGATGTAAACGGGTTTCCACGATTTGGCAATGACCTTGTCTACCACGGTCATGTCAGAGTTGATCCAGAACACGGCGAGGTCGAATGGGACAAAGAACATGTGGATGGATGTGTCAATGCGGGAGTCTCGCTTTTCGACGAGGAGCAATCCATCGTCCGGGTCGAGGCGGGGGCGGAACATCAGTCCGCGCAGGCGGCAAAGGAATGAGTCACAGAAGCCCACGCGGGCGGGCTTGTCCAATTTTCGGTTGAGGTTGTGAATGTGAATGGGGCGGGGCATGTTATTTCATCAAAAAGGGCGGCGATTGTCGCCGCCCGGATGTTTGGAATGAAAAGCTATTTCTGATTGAAAACCTTTTCCACACTTTCGACCAGTTCCTGCGGGCTGAAGGGTTTGGCAATGTAGTCATCCACTTTGGCAATGTGCAAGCCGAGTACTTTGTCTATGTTTTGTGCTTTGGCGGTTACGATGATAACGGGGATGTCTTTCAAGGCAGTATCAGATTTCATTTGTTGATATACTTCCCAGCCATCCATATCGGGCATCATCAGGTCTAGAAGTACAAGGTCGGGGTGCAGTTCGCGGATGAGTTGAATACCTTCCATGCCGCCTCGCGCGCCTTTGACGTGATAGCCTTTGCGGGAAAGAATCAACTCCATCAAGTCGATCATTTCTGGTTCGTCTTCCACGCACAGGATGGTTTTATCTTTTTTATCATCCATATTTACTGCCTTCCTAAAATAAGTTTACCATAAAGAAAATGAGCAATTTCTATGAATATCATTACATGGAATGTCAATGGACTTCGCGCCGCGCTGGGGAAGAATGCCCTGGCATGGGCATTTGACCGAAACCCTGCAGCGCTGTGTTTGCAGGAAGTGAAAGCGCGTCCCGAGCAATTGGATGAAGAACAGGTGGCTCAATTGAGGATGCCATACATCTGGAACCCGGCGGAGCGTGCAGGCTATAGCGGGGTTGCGACCTTTTACAAAGACAAACCTGATGAAGTGAAATTGGGTATGGATGTTTCCGAGTTTGATGTGGAAGGACGGGTCATTCAAACCCGTTGGGGAAATTTGCGTCTGTTCAACATCTACTTCCCGAATGGACAGCGTGGGTATGATCGGGTGGATTACAAACTGCGCTTTTATGCTCAGTTATTGGAGTTGTGTCAGTCTCTGCATGCGAAGGGTGAAAAAATCATTATCACTGGCGACTTCAACACCTCCCATATGCCCATCGATTTGAAGAATCCGAAACAGAATGAGAAGACCTCCGGCTTTTTGCCCGAGGAGCGCGAGTGGGTGACGAAGTACCTGCAAAATGGTTTTGTGGATGCCTACCGCCGTCTCTACCCGGAGCGGGTTCAATACACCTGGTGGACGTACCGCCTCAACGCCCGTGCCCGTGGAATTGGCTGGCGGCTGGACTACTTCCTCGTTTCCGAGGGGTTGATGCCGTATGTGCAGGATGTTATCGTCCACGACGGGGTGATGGGGTCGGATCACTGCCCGGTGGAATTGGTCTTGAATGTGTAGGCATTGTGGATTTGAAATAAGATTTCCGTTAGAAGATGCCAAAAATCATCGGTGGGGGAAAGGCTGATTGTTTTTGCAAGCAAGCCCCGGCTACATTTTGAGGCGTGTTAGAAAATCATAATAATAAAACGCCCTCTGGCATCTTCTGGACGGGTGACTTGGTATAATCAATAATGGTAATAAATTTTGGAGGATTCCGTGAATTCCCGTAGTCAATCGTTCTTTGTGTACTTACTGTTGCTCGTAGCCATCGGCGCCATGATCTTTGTCGGGCTAAGAGACAACTCGAATGCCGCCGAGCCGCTTACGATCAGTGAAGTTGCCCGTATGATCCAGGGCGGGCAGGTGGCTCGTATTATTATTGAGGATAACGATGTTATCCGCGTCGTCAAGGTGAATGGGACTGTTGAGACCGCCCTCGAATCACGCAAGGAAACCGATACCACGCTGATCGAACAACTGCGTGAGTATGGCGTGACGCCCGAGCAACTCGCCGAGATGAATATTGAAGTGAGTGCTCCATCCCCATGGGGCGGTGTCATCACCAGTCTGGCATATCTGCTGCCTTTCCTTTTCATGGGCGGTGTGTTGTGGTTCATCTTCCGCCAGGCGCAGGGCAGCAATAATGCCGCCATGTCCTTCGGGAAATCCCGCGCACGCATGTTCAGTGGAGAACACCCCACCGTCACCTTTGCCGATGTTGCGGGTGCGGATGAAGCCAAGCAGGAACTGGCGGAGATCGTCGAGTTCCTGAAAGAGCCGCAAAAGTTCATTCAGTTGGGCGCTCGTATTCCCAAGGGTGTTTTATTGGTGGGTCCTCCTGGAACCGGCAAGACCTTGCTTTCCAAGGCGGTTTCCGGTGAAGCGGGTGTGCCCTTCTTCTCCATCTCCGGTTCTGAGTTCGTGGAAATGTTTGTGGGTGTGGGTGCCAGCCGTGTGCGTGACCTGTTCGATCAAGCCAAGCGCCACTCGCCTTGTATCATCTTCGTAGACGAAATTGATGCGGTGGGTCGTCAACGCGGAGCGGGTCTTGGTGGTTCACACGATGAACGTGAACAGACCCTCAACCAGATGCTCGTTGAAATGGACGGTTTCGACACCGACACCAACATCATCATCATTGCCGCCACCAACCGCCCCGATATTCTGGACCCGGCTCTGCTGCGCCCCGGTCGTTTTGACCGCCGCGTGACGCTCGACCGCCCCGATGTGAAGGGACGCGAAGCCATCCTCAAGGTTCATGTCAAGGGCAAGCCATTGGAACCCGGTGCCGATCTCGCCTCTGTGGCGCGCGGTACACCCGGTTTTGCGGGCGCCGACCTTGAAAACCTCGTCAATGAAGCGGCGATTTTATCCGCCCGCCGCAACAAGAAATCCATCGGTCAGCCCGAATTGGAAGAAGCCATTGAACGCGTCGTGATGGGACCGGAACGCAAGAGCCGCCTCATTTCGGATGAAGAGAAGCGCATCATTGCCTACCATGAAGCTGGTCATGCCATCGTGGCAAACGCCATCGCTGAAGCCGACCCCGTCCAAAAAGTGACCATTGTTGGTCGCGGACAGGCTGGCGGTGTGACGTGGTTCCGCCCCGATGAAGATCGCATGCTCATGTCTCGCAAGAAGATGCTTGCCATGCTGGCATACGCCCTGGGTGGGCGCGCCGCCGAAGAATTGGTTTTCGACGATATCACCTCCGGCGCTTCCGGCGATATCGAGCAGGTGACCAACATTGCACGCGCCATGGTCACCCGCCTCGGTATGAGTGCCGAAATGGGTACACTGGCATACGGTAAAAAAGAAGAACTGGTCTTCCTTGGGCGCGAAATCTCAGAACAGCGCGATTACTCCGAAGCCGTCGCCGAACAGATCGACCGTGAAGTCCGCAAGTTGGTGGAAGATGCTTACAAGCAAGCCAAATCCACCGTAAAGAAATACCGCAAGCAATTAGACGCGGTTGCCCAGAAACTTCTCGAGGTTGAGTCCATCACCCGCGATGAGTTTGAGGCGATCTTCCCTCCGCCCTTTGGCAAGAAGAGCGGAACGCCGCAAATATCGTAGGATATCAATAAAAATAATAGAGCCTCCCAATTGCAGGAGGCTCTATTATTTTGAGGAGGATTGTTTAGAATATCACGTTGGGGAATGTCCGCAAAATATCGGCATACTCGGCTGCCAACTCTTCGGCATTTTTGGTGTTGGCTATGGCAGAAAATTCGAGTGCACGCAACCTGCCCGTACACTGACTTCCATTGATCAACTTCTGGCTTATGTTCAACTGTTGTCCCAACCCTGAACTGACCGTGGTGATCAAGCTCAGTACAGCGCCAATTCCGCATGCGACCTGCCAGTTTAATATGCCCGGGATCACAGTCGGACCCTCCAGCGCGGTCAGTGCAGTGATGAAGGCAGTAACCGCCGACCCAACCGTAGTGACAAGCGTGAGCGTGGAATTCATTCTTGACTGTTGTTTTGTATATGCGGCTGCTTTTGATAGACTGTCCTGAATTTTGCGGGTCATTTCAGTGTGATCAATGGAATTATTGTTTTTCATGCATCCTCTTCGAAAAAAACAGCGCCTGAAAAGTCTGCTTTGGAGCATCATTTATCAGGCGCTGTTAAGGGTTTACATCAAAACTTCACTAGTGGAAGTGTGCATAAAACGACGGCTTATTTGCCTTCCTTATGCTGGCGGACCAGTTCGCGGCGCAGGATCTTGCCGACGGTGGTCTTGGGCAGTTCAGTACGGAATTCGATATAGCGCGGGACTTTATAAGGAGCAAGGCGTTCCTTGCAGAACTCCTTCAACTCGTCTTCTGTCAGGCTCTCGCCGGGTTTGAGCACCACCCAGGCTTTCACCGTCTCGCCACTCTTCGGGTCAGGGATGCCGCCCACGCCCACTTCGAGCACCTTGGGGTTCGCCATGATCGCTTCTTCCACTTCGCGCGGCCACACCTGGAAACCGCCCGGCTTGATGAGTTCCTTCTTGCGATCCACAATGTAGAAATAGCCGTCTTCGTCCATGCGGGCAATGTCGCCGGTGAAGAGCCAGGTCTTGCCGTCTTTCAATGTGCGCAGCGAGTTGGCGGTCTCGGTCGGCATGTTGTGATAACCCTTCATCACATTCGGGGCGTTGACCACGATCTCGCCAATCTCGCCCTGCGGCATTTCGGTCTCGCCGTCATCGAGGCTGATCAGTTTCATCTCCACATCGGGCAGGGGCATACCGATCGAGCCGACCTTGTTCACACCTTCAAGCGGATTACAAGTCACAGCCGTGGGGGTTTCAGACATGCCAAACCCTTCGAACACCTTGCCGCCGGTCAGTTTTTCAAAGGCTTCCTTGGTCTCGCGCATCAATGCCGCCGACCCGGAAATACAAGCCTTGATGGAGGAGAGATCGTACTTTCCGGCTTTCACATCCGGGTGATTGCTCAGCGCGTTGTAAAGGAGCGGCACGGCAGGGAAGAGGGTCGCCTTGAATTTGCTGATATTTTCCAGCACATCTTTCAAGTCGCGTGCGTTTGGCACCATTACCATGCTCGCGCCAATGGTCATACCAAAGTTCATGCCCGCCACCATGCCATAAACGTGGAAGAGCGGAATGCCCATCAAAACCACTTCCTCACCTTCTTTGGCAGAGACGAACCAGGCTTTCATCATCAGTGTGTTCGCCACAATGTTCTTGTGCATTGCAACAGCGCCCTTGGGCACGCCGGTCGTACCGCCTGAATACTGGAAGAGAGCTGTATCCTCCGGCAGAACTTCCACATTCGGTCTGGAAGCGCCGGCATACTTTTTGAGTAGGTCCTGCATCCATACATCGCCGGGTTCGAGCGCAGCCACCCGGTCACCTTCCTTCTTTTCCTTTGCCAGTGTAAAAAGGAACTTCAGCAACGGCGGCAGGGTTTCCTTGATGTTGGTAACAATGATCTTCTTCAGACCCGATTTTTTGCGCACTTCGGTGATCTTGTTATAGAAGCGGCTAAGCGTGATCATCACCTCGATCCCGGCATCGTTCACCGGCGTCAGGATCTCCTCCACGGGGTAGGTGGGGTTCACCGCCACCACCACACCGCCCGCCTTCAACACACCAAAATAGGCAATCACAAATTGCGGCGTGTTCGGCATAAAAAGCCCCACCCGGTCACCCTTTTTCACACCCATCTCCACCAGAGCGGCGGCCATGCTGTTCGCCAGCGCATCCATGTCACGGTATGAAATGACCGCGCCTTTGAATATCGTACAGGCACGGTCAGGATATTTGCGCGCGGCTTCCTCAAGAAAATGGAATATCGGCACTTTGGGGTAATCGATTGTGTGTGGCACACCCTTGTCATAATGTGCCAGCCATGGTTTGTTGCTCATACTTCCTCCTCCATTGATTGTTTGGACTTCCGAAGATGACTTTTAAGGAAGTATATACGTGAAGATATCAAAAGTCAATTACAACCCCTTGTTTTAGGATGAGTTACGGATTAGATTTTCGATCTTATCCATTAATTCCTCTTCCTCAGGATGGAACCAGTGGATTCCCGGATCGGACTCCTTGAACCAATTTGACTGCCTGCGCACAAAGACACGTGTCAAACGCCTCATCTCGACTTTGGCTTGCTCCACCGTCAGTGAGCCTTGTACTACACTGACACATTCCCTATACCCAATGGCAGACATGCTAGGCAAACTGGGAGCGTAGCCTTTCTCAAGTAAACCTTTTACCTCTTCCAGCAATCCGTCAGCGAACATCTTCTCGATACGGTCATCCACCCGTTGATACAACTCCTCACGCGGACGGTTGAGCCCAATGGTTATTAAGTGATACGGTGACTCACCTGAACCACGCTGCTCTGAGAAGCGCCGTCCTGTAGTAAAGATCACTTCCAACGCCCGTATCGTGCGGCGGACGTTTCTTGCGTCGATCTTCTCCGCAGCTTCAGGGTCCAGCAACCTTAATCTGTCGTGTAGCCAGTAGAGCCCTCTTTCTTCTTTCACTTTTTCAAGCGCATCTCGCATCGACTCATTGGGTGTCACCTCTGGCGGAACCCATCCCTGTGTCACTGCACGGATGTATTGTCCTGTACCGCCTACTAAAAATGGCAATTTCCCATACTCATGGATGTCTGCGATGATGCCCTGTGCCATTTGTTGGAAGACAGCCAGGCTAAGGGTCTCATCGGGGTTGACGATATCAATGAGGTGATGCGGCACGCGCGCCATGTCTTCTTTCGACGGCTTGGCTGTGCCAATATCCATGCCGCGATAGAAGAGACGCGAA
>JBAIYF010000542.1:0-4051 GCA_037916115.1 Anaerolineales bacterium | reverse complement strand
CGTTCATGCACATGCTGCGCGATGAAGACAACGCCAAATATCGCATGGCGATCAAGAACACGCTCGAGTTCGACCCGCAGATCCTCAAGCGGTACGTCAACTTCATGAACAACCCCGATGAGAAAACCGCCGTGGAGCAGTTCGGCAAAGGCGATAAATATTTCGGCATCTGCACCGTGCTCGCAACCCTGCCCGGCTTGCCCATGTTCGGGCATGGACAAGTGGAAGGCTTTGCTGAAAAATATGGGATGGAATTCCGCTACCCCAAATGGGATGAAACCCAGGATGACGGCTTGATTCAGGCGCACGAGTGGCGCATCTTCCCGCTTCTTCACCGCCGTTCCCTGTTTGCCGACGTTGAGAATTTCCTACTCTTTGACCTTCAAAAACCATACAGCGGCTTGGATGAAAACGTCTTTGCCTACTGCAACCGTC
The DNA here is from genome assembly GCA_037916115.1 of Anaerolineales bacterium. Classification (GTDB taxonomy): domain Bacteria; phylum Chloroflexota; class Anaerolineae; order Anaerolineales; family Villigracilaceae; genus Villigracilis. Next base: position 3,616 of record JBAIYF010000542.1, on the reverse strand, counting down.
TCGGCGAAGAACGCGGACTTGTCATCTATCATAATAAATACGCTGACACCAAAGGCTGGATAAAAACATCCGCGCCGGTATTGGATAAAGCCTCTGGCAAGATGCGCAAACGCACCCTTGCCGAAGGGCTAGGCTTGCCCCGGCTGGGTTATGTGATCTTCAAGGATTACGCCTCGCAATTGGAATACATCCGCCCGTGCAGTGAAATTTGGGAAAAGGGAATGTACGTGGAACTTGGCGGCTACCAATGCCACGCCTTTATGGACTTCCGCTTTGTGTACGAAAAAGATTGGGGGGCGATTGTTGAAAAATTGAATGGCGCGGGTGTGCCTTCCATGCAGGAAGAGTGGCGCAGTATGTTCGCCCAAATAGAAACGCCCGTTGAAGAACCGGTTGTCATAAAGAAGCGCGCCGCACGCAAACCTACTGTCAAAAAAGCGACAGTCAAATCCAAAGCCAAGCCAAAAGCAAAAGCAAAGGCGAAGCCTGCGGCAAAGAAAACCAAGGCTGTGAAGAGCACAACTGCGAAGAAACCCGCTGCCAAATCAAAGGCGACCGGCAAGACTTCAAAACCAGCCTCTGCCAAAAAGACAACTGTTGCGAAGAAACCAGCGAAGACAGTTACGAAGAAGTCTGCTGCTGTGAAGAAGCCAAAATCTTCACCCGCAAAGAAGAAATCAACGGCGACTGTGAAACCTGCGGCAAAAAAGACAGACGCGAAAAAGAAAGTCACGAAAAAGAAAACCAGGAAATAAAAAGATACTCGGTTGAGGGCTCTCCTTGACCGAGTATCTTTTTGGAGGACTCTTTATGAAATTCAAACTCTATGTCATCACTTTTGCGGTCTTCCTCGCCATAGACTCGCTCTGGCTGGGATGGATTGCGCCGTCGTTCTACCAGTCTCAGATCGGCTATATCATGGCGGAGAGTCCCAAACTCCTCGCGGCAGGACTGTTCTATCTGAGCTTCATTTACGGCATAGTGACTTTTGTTGTTGAGCCGGGCGTTAGGGACCAAACGCTCTTGCAGGCTGTTTCTCGCGGGGCATTATTTGGTTTTGTGACCTATGCCACCTACGACCTGACCAACCTTGCCACATTGGAGGGTTGGCCCGTATTGCTCACGATCGTTGACCTTGCCTGGGGCACGGTTCTTAGCGGCGCGGTGACACTGGTCAGCGTGTGGGCGGGGAAGAAGTTTGTGAAATAGGTGTTGATATTCGCTGCTGTGGGAATAGTGACTGCCTTTTCCTAATCAATAAAATTCCCGGCTCTCAAAATACCCACCACACCCACCAACACCCAAAAGATATTCAACAGCGTGTATGCCTGATCCTTTTTGAGAATGGCGCACCACGCCAGCAGAATGGCGTCGACCGTATTGAAGACCCACACAAACATGAAGGGACTGGCGGGTCCCAGCCAACTGACGAGGCTGAAACTGAAAATACGCATGATGACGCCGACCATTTCAAAGACACGGACGTGTTTTAGAATAAAAGCATTGATCGTGGACATGGTTCACCTCGGTAGAAAAGTTTGGCGAAGTATACCCGTTCGCTTTCTTGATTTTATAGGCGTATAATAAATTAACCCTTGCCTTGCTCGAATGAATGAGATGAGAAATACGGTCAACTTGTGGGAAGATGCGTTGCCAGAAAACATATGAACAAACCCAGACGATCCGTACCATTCTTGAAGATTCGATCGTGGCGTTATTTGGTGATTTTATTAATCCTTGGTATAGCGGTTCATTTTTTTCTCCCTCAATTGACAAGTTTCGAAAACTATCTGACGCTGTTCAGGAAAATGACCTGGTGGGCGGTATTGCTATCTGTAATTTCGCAGGCAATGAGTTACCTTGGTAGTGGGTATATCCTACATTCCATTCTTGCATCGAATCAACAAAAATTGTCAGTCTTTCGGGGAGTATTGATCGCTCTAGCGTCTGCCAGTATTGGATTGGTTGCAGGCGGATGGGTGGGTGCGGCAGCTGCAACCTATGGTTGGATTCACCGCGAAAATCAAAATGACAGCCTTGCCACTCTGGCTGGGACCCTTCCTGCAATGTTGAACAATATGATCCTGACCGTTGTTGCTGCATTGGGTGTTGTATACCTGCTTTTGATCCATGATCTGACCCAGGTGCAACTAATGGGGTTTGGTATTGTTTTGTTTGTAATTTGTCTGATCATTTTGGGATGTATTAGCGCATTACGATATCCAGAAAAGTTGATCCGAATTGCGCTGATCGTATCTCGCTATTGGGCAAAATTAAGCAGAAAAAGTTACCGTCCTCAAGGGCTGGTAGCCGGGATACGGCAGTTTGTTCTTGCATGGCATTCGCTTGGAAATGGCAATTGGAAGAAGCCATTGTTTGGCGCAGCAGTTAACATTGGCTTTGATATTTTGACCTTGTTTTTTATGTTTATTGCGGTGGGTTACCCCGTGAATTTGGGCGTTTTATTCGCCGGTTATGGATTGCCGTTCATTCTCGGAAAATTGGCATTTATGTTCCCCGGAGGCGTTGGCGTTATGGAAGGCGGCATGGTTGCCATGTATAAAAACCTTCAAGTCCCAACTCATATCGGTGTAGTGGTTATTCTCGGATACCGATTACTTTCATTTTGGATTCCCTCCCTGTTGGGCTTTATCTCGATTTTTTATCTGGATCGCAGCGCCTCAAAGCGCGGATTGCTTAATGGATCGTAATTTGTGCCCGCTCCAATACCTTTAGCAAACCCAATGAATCGAGCATTCGCTTGCTGTCGGGCTTGGGTGTGGAAGGGGACGTCCACAGCGGGGAGAAGGTGAAACACCGCAGCCGCGTCAAATGGGACCCGAATCAACCCAACCTGCAGCAGATGCATCCATTTGGAACTCCATGAGGAATTACGCGCGCAGGACTTCGACATCTCCCTTGGGCGGATGGGGGAGAACATCACTACCCGCGGTATTGACCTGCTTAACCTGCCAACAGGGACGCGCTTACATCTGGGCAAAGAAGCCGTGGTCGAAGTGACCGGACTCCGCAACCCTTGTGAACAGCTTGATGGTTTTCAGGATGGTTTATTGAAAGCCTGCGCCTTAAAAGATGAGCAGGGAAACATCATCCACAAGGCGGGTGTGATGAGCATCGTGTTGGTTGGCGGGGAAGTGTTCCCGAATGACCGAATCAGGATCGAGTTCCCGCCTGAACCGCATCGATCATTGGATATTGTTTAATACTTTGGGGTAATATAGGTCATTCTGAAATCCCTGATAAGACGAAACAAAGCAGTCCCAAGCAATTCATCCTACTTTTTACCGAGGAAATCAAATGAAATATTTATTGATCAAAGGCTCGTTGCATGTGGTGGGATATTCACCGGATGGTGACTCGATGATGTTCAAGGCGGCCAACCCCGCCTTATGGGATGGACTGGAAAACGAGAACAAAGAAATTTTTACCGAAAAGTTGACCAAAGAGAATGGCGCGGTTCAATTGCGTTTGGAAGGCATTGACGCGTTGGAGACGCACTTCGGACCCATGCCGTTGCCGACTCCGCCTGACTTGAAATCGAAGGAAAAAGAAAAGGACAAGGAAAAGAAGCCAAAGCCTGGCGGCTACAAGCAGC
>JBAIYF010000541.1:0-11498 GCA_037916115.1 Anaerolineales bacterium | reverse complement strand
TCCATGTTCGGTTTCCTGCAATATCGAAGATGAGGTCGTATTGCTTACCGCTGCGGGTGAAATCATCTTTGGTGTAATCCACCACATGGTCTGCCCCAAGCGAGTGGACTCTCTCTACGTTCTTGGTACTGGTCACGCCGGTCACTTCTGCGCCGAGGGCTTTCGCGATCTGCACCGCAAACGTACCCACGCCTCCCGCCGCACCGTTTATAAGAACTTTTTGACCGGCTTGAATCTTCCCATGGTCGCGTAACCCTTGCAGGGCAGTGATACCTGCCGTAGGGATGGCTGCCGCTTCTTCAAACGTGACGTTGGCTGGTTTGCGTACCACAGCATTCACTACACTGACAAATTCTGCAAATGCGCCAGTCCGCCCGCCATACACTTCATCGCCGGGTTTGAGGTGAGTGACTTTGCTCCCAATCGCTTCCACTACCCCGGCAAAATCTGTGCCGATGCGCGGGTCTTTTGGCTGGAATATGCCGCTTTGCAAACGGGCAACGACCAGACCCGTCATCCCATACCACTCTGCCGGGTTGACCGATGAAGCATGGATGCGAACCAGCACACCATCGTCTGTTATTTCAGGCTTTGCTATTTCTTGAATTTTCAAAACATCGGGCGAACCATAGGAATGATATATAACGGCTTTCATAATATTAATCTCCAGTTTTTTGTCAGTAGAAATTTTGATAACGAACGCTCAGATATACCCTTGGTCTCTTGCTTTGAGTGAATTGAAAACTGACCACAAAACAAACCCAAGGATTCCCGCGCCTGCCAGCCCATCTGTCAGAATAAGGGCATGCATTTTGGGCGAAAACTCAGACATGCCGCCATACAAATAATGTCCCAGGCTGGAGAGTCCGCAAAAAGCATAGATCAACAGGGATAGGTGGGCAAGGGCATACCGTTGATTTTTATACAGCCAATATCCTAATACTCCAACCGCTGTCCATACGAACCAGCCTCGAATGACGCCGAATTGCGAAATCCAATCGGGTTGGGGGTAGTGTTCAAAGTACAGATAATTATCTGTAAAGTGGATCAATGTTGCGATGATAGAGAACGTCAGAAGTCCCTTCAGGATATGGGTGGGTTGAGTCTGCGTGACCATGGAAACTGTCTGATAGCCATTCCTTTCTCGTTGATGCTCCAAACTTTATCAACCCATTGTGGAGAAAATGTGAGTATCCGCGCCAGAGAATGTGGAGATTATGGAGGTTGCGTTGGAGGGGTGTAAGAACTGACGACGGACAGGAAACCGCAGACCATAAACTCCTTTTCTGTCGTCAATCGTCCATCATCCGCCCCACATCTGATAAAATGCACCCCGTAATAAGAACAGACATTCCAACGTCTCTACAGTACGTAACCTATATTCGGCAGGAACCTCATGACAGAAAAACGACACGTAAAAGTACTTATTCTCGGCGCAGGTCCGGCAGGTTTGTCGGCGGCGCTGTATGCGGCACGCGCCGAACTCGCCCCGGTTGTGCTTACCGGTATGCAATTGGGTGGGCAGGCGGCACTCACACACACCATCGAAAACTACCCCGGCTTCCCCGAAGGCGTGGGTGGACCTCAACTTGGCGAGCTTTTCCAAAAGCAGGCGGAACATTTTGGTGCCAAGGTCGAATTCGACATGGCGCACGAAGTGGACTTCTCCCAGCGCCCCTACAAAGTCACAGCCGATAGCGGCGACTACTACGCCGACAGCGTCATCATCGCCACCGGTGCCAGCCCCGTGCATCTCAACGTCCCCGGCGAATACGAAATGACCGGGCGCGGCGTTTCCTATTGTGCCACCTGTGATGGCTGGTTCTTCAAAGACAAAAAGGTCGTCGTTGTGGGCGGCGGTGACAGCGCCTTTGAAGAAGGTCTCTTCATCACGCGCTACGCTTCCTCGGTCACGCTCATCCACCGCCGCGAAGAGTTCCGCGCCGGAGCGATTCTTCAGAAGCGCGCCAAGGAACATCCCAAGATCAACTTCATCCTGAACACCGTCGTCACCGAAGTGAACCAGGGCGAGAAGCTCACCACGCTCAAACTCAAGAACGTGAAGACCAACGAAGAAAGCACCTTCGACACTGACGGCTTGTTCATCTTCATCGGTCACACGCCCAACACCGATATGTTCAAAGGGCAGCTCGAAATGAGCGAACTCGGCTACCTCAAGGTCAACGACAAAATGGAAACCAGCGTCCCCGGCGTGTTTGCGGCGGGCGAGGCGGCAGACCCGACCTTCAAGCAGGTCGTCACCTCAGCGGGCATGGGCGCCGCGGCAGCGATCCAGGCAACCCGATATCTCGAGTCGCTGGAAGAGGAAACAGCCCACAGTTAAGAAAGAAGCGGATAAAGGCTTCGCCTCAAACTTCGGGACGGTTAATCCAACCCTGCAGGGCAGGATCTTTCATCCAAGTTTTGTATCACCTAAAGACTCGCCCACATGGGCGGGTCTTTTTTCGGGAATTAATAGGATTGGTCAAATTTTTCTCAAAAATGTGACATTTTGTACTTTTGATTAAGGTCGAATTCGGATAAAATTATCGAAAAACACGGCGTTTTTTGCCGATTCTATTGGAGGAACAATGAAGAAAATCTCAATTGTTGGGGCGGGCAACACCGGCGCGACCGCCGCTCACTGGCTCGCAGAACGGGAAATTGCCGATGTGGTTCTGTTGGATGTAGTGGAAGGCATGCCTCAAGGCAAGGGGTTGGACATGCTCGAAGCCATGCCCATTATCGGTAAAGATGCGCATGTGATGGGGACGAATAACTATGAAGATACCAAAAATTCCGATATCATCATCATTACCGCTGGCATTGCCCGCAAGCCGGGTATGAGCCGCGAAGACTTGCTTAAGACCAATGCGGAAATTGTGGGCAAGGCTGCCACCGAAACCCTGAAGCATTCGCCCAATGCGTTCTTCATTGTGCTCACGAACCCGCTCGATACAATGGCGTACCTCACCCAAAAAGTGACCGGTCTGCCGCGCGAGCGTGTCATTGGTCAGGCTGGTATTTTGGACTCGGCTCGTATGCGTGCATTCGTTGCCATGGAAGCTGGTGTTTCTGTGGAGAACGTGCAGTGCTATGTACTCGGTGGTCATGGTGACGAGATGGTGCCTTTGACCCGTCATTCCAACATTGCGGGTATTCCGCTGCGGGAATACTTCCCTGCAGATAAACTCGAAGCCATTGTTAACCGCACCCGCAAGGGCGGCGGTGAGATCGTAAATCTATTGAAGACCGGTTCTGCCTACTATGCTCCCTCACTGGCGTGTGTGCAGATGGCTGAGGCGATCCTCAAGGATAAGAAGTTGATCGTGCCATGTGCCACCCTGATGCAGGGTGAATACGGCTTGAACGATATGTACTTTGGTGTGCCTGTGATGCTCGGCGCTGGCGGCATGGAAAAGATCATCGAATATAAGTTCGATGCCGATGAGAAAGCCATGTTCGAGAAGTCAGCGGCTTCGGTCCGTGAGTCACATGATGCGCTCAAGAGCGTGGTGAGTCTGTAAAAGTTGGCTTCAACGGTCGAAGGTCAAAGAGGCTTTCGACCGTTGTTATGAAAATAAAAAGGAGTCTGTCATGATTCTGCATGAGAAAATGTCTGCCCAGCTGCCCGCGTGGCGTGAACGCATCAAGTCGCTTTCGAAGGAACATGCCGAAGTGGTCGTGGATAAGGTGACTGTCGGTCAGATCGTCGGCGGTATGCGTGATATCAAATCGCTGCTTACCGATGTTTCGTTCGTCGACCCTGCCGAGGGTATCCGTTTCCGCGGCATGTCCATACCTGAAGTGCTGAAGGCGCTGCCCAAGGCAAAGGGCGGCAAGATGCCTCTGGTGGGTGGTTTGTTCTATCTCCTTCTTATCGGTGAAGTTCCCACCAAGGAACAGGCGCTCGAAGTGGAAGCCGAATGGGCGAAGCGTGCCACGGTTCCTGATCACGTTTTCAAGATGCTCAAGTCCATGCCGAAAGAGACTCACCCGATGACGCTCTTCTCACAGGCGGTACTCGCCCTGCAGAACGGCTCGGTCTTTGCTGCAAAGTATCACAGCATGAAGAAGGATCAGTATTGGGAAGCCGCCCTTGAAGATGGTCTCGATCTGACCGCCAAACTGCCCATCATTGCGGCGTACATCTACCGCATGAAGTACTTCGGCGAGACCAGCAAACCCAAATACAACCCCAAGCAGGATTACGGTTTGAACTTCTCGCGCATGATGAAAGTTTCGGACAAGAAGGGCTACGCCGAACTGGCTCGCTTGTACTTCATCCTGCACAGTGACCATGAATCTGGAAACGTCTCGGCTCATACCATGCATTTGGTGGGTTCTGCTCTTTCCGACCCGTACCTCTCCTTCTCTGCGGCATTGAACGGTCTGGCTGGACCTCTGCATGGTCTTGCCAACCAGGAATGTCTCGGCTGGTTGCTGAGCGTGAAAGAGAAATTTGGCGGCGTACCTTCGCGTGATGACCTCTACAAATTCTCGTGGGACACCCTCAACAGCGGACAGGTTATCCCTGGTTACGGTCACGCTGTGCTGCGTGTTCCAGATCCACGCTTTACGGCGCAGATGGATTTCGCCAAGAAGCGCTTCCCAGATGATGAATTGGTGCGCCTTGCCGACATGGTCTTCGATGTGGTCCCGGCTGTTTTGAAGGAGCAGGGCAAAGCCAAGAACCCCGCCCCGAACGTGGATGCGATCAGCGGCACGCTCCAGTACTACTATGGCGTGCGCGAATTCGACTTCTACACCGTGCTCTTTGGTGTGGGTCGCGCCCTTGGGGTGGTTCCAAACTATGTTTGGATGCGCGCCCTCGGCATGCCCATTGAACGTCCCAAGTCGCTGACGACCAAAATGCTGGAAGATGTGGTGGCAAAAGCTGCTCAACCTGCCTAAATGAAACAATGCGGACGGAGGAAACTCCGTCCGTTTTCTTTAACCCTCGAAACCAAAGGATCTAACATGGACAAACAACCTCCCCCCAAAAAAAGCGCAACCATCAATGAAGACTGGCTTTCCGTCCTGTTGGCATTTCTGCTGCTTCTGCTTTCGGTTCTAGGCGTGCTCGGTGAAGCGGGCATACAGGTCAAATTTTAAGAGGCTGCCATGACAACACAAACCAAACCTGTTTCTCAAAATACGTCAAACCCACTGGGCTTTGTATTGGGCATGTTGCTCGTTTTTGTATTGGCATATGTTGCCTGGCTTATCACCCAGCAGGTCTATGGACTGAAACTTCCCTTTGGTATTCCCGGCAAGGCATTGGAATATCCGCTGTGGGGGGCATTGGTCGGTATGGCAGGCAACCTCTTACTGAAAATGACCAATACCCATGAAACCGTCCGCCCGGGCATTCGTACGGAATTGTTCCTCAAGGTTGGGTTGATCCTGCTGGGGGCGGGCATTAGTTTCAAAACCCTGGTCACCGCGGCGGGAGGAGCTGTCATACAAGGGATGGTGATGATCACCAGCGTTTTCTTCTTTGGCTGGTGGCTTTCCGGCAAATTCAAACTGGACGATAAATTACGCGCGGTTATGTCTACAGCGCTGGCGGTGTGTGGCGTTTCGGCGGCGATCGCGGCGGCTGGGTCTGTACTCGCCAAAAAGGAACAAGTCACGTACGTCACTACACTGGTGATCATCACAGCGTTGCCATTGATGGTGATCGCGCCTCTGATCGCTGGTGCGCTCAATCTTCCGCAGGATGTGGCGGGGGCGTGGTTTGGTGGCAACATCGACACGACGGCTGCGGTTGTAGGAGCAGGCACAATTTACGGCGAAGATGCGCAGGCCATCGCATCCATTGTGAAGGCAACACAGAACGCCTTCATTGGACTGGTCACGTTCCTTTTGGCGTTTTATTTTGTGGTGGTGGTCGAGCGTAAACCAAATGAGCGCCCAAGCGTCAGTTTGATCTGGGAGCGTTTCCCTAAGTTCGTGCTTGGCTTTATTGCGGCATCCATTCTCTATACTCTGGGATGGGTGGACGGCGGCAAGGGCACAGCCATTGAAGCCATTAAGAATTGGTCGTTCTTGCTGGCGTTCGTCTGTATGGGGTTGGAGTTTTCTGCCAGTGAATTACGCAAGATGGGCTGGTCGCCGGTGATCGTCTTTTTACTAGTGACGCTTTTCAACACTGTTCTGGCGCTGGGGGTGGCATGGCTGATCTTTGGGGTTTGGATGCCGATCCAGTTGTAATTGAACAATAACGCCCCGCGAGACACCTCGTGGGGCGTTATTGTTTTTGTGAAATCATTTCACTATCGTTCTTAATACATCTGCTTGGCAGTTGAATGGAAGGTCGATACAGGTATCCAATTCACCGCTGAAATCACCCGATTGTACAGCCCTGCCAGTGAACACAAAGTCTATGGTCTCTCCGGGGGCAATAGTATGACTGAAAGAATAGGATTGATAGTTATCGTCGCCGAGTGTGCTGTATTCGTAAGTTTCGATGAACCCGGGTTGGACTCTGTCAAAAATGAAACCTTGCAGGTAATTGGAGCTAATATCGATACTATCGACTGTAATGTTCTGACTGCTGATATTTTTTATGGAGACGGTTACAAGAAAATCTTCGCCGATCCCTACTTCAAAAGGTACAGACACGGTGATTTGAGCTTTTTCAGATGGTGAAAGTGAGCCCATCCAAAACAAACCGCCCAGCCCGGCAATACCGCAGCAGAAAACGACAAGAGCAATGCTTGCACAGCCTATTGCAAGCCATTTCCACATGTTGTTGTCTTCATTCATGGTGTATTCCCTGTTCTTACGTTTATTGTACTCCCAGCCTGTCAAATAGAAAGGCGTAATCCAGGGCGATTTCCTTTATGTAATCAAACCGTCCGCTTGCACCCGCGTGACCAGACGCATAGTTGACATAAAAAATGACTAGATTATCATCTGTCTTGAGTTCGCGTAATTTTGCGGTAAATTTGGCAGGCTCCCAGAATGCCACGCGCGGATCGTTCATGCCAGTGGTGATGAGCATGTTTGGATAATCTGTTGCGCGCAAGTTATCGTACGGGGAATAGGAAAGCATATACTCAAACAAGGCTTTGTCGTCGGGGTGACCCCATTGGGTGTATTCCTGCGTGGTGAGCGGAATGGTCGGGTCGTCCATGGTAGTGACCACATCCATGAACGGGACTTTGGCAATGACCGCCTTGAACAGGTCGGGGCGCATTGTTACGCAGGCACCCACAAGCAGTCCGCCTGCCGAACCGCCCTGAATGGCAAGTTTGTCGCTGGCGGCATACCCTTCTTTGATAAGATGTTCTCCGCAGGCAATGAAATCTGTAAAAGTGTTTTTCTTGAATTCCATCTTGCCTTGGTCGTACCAATCGCGTCCCATGTCGTAGCCGCCACGGATGTGGGCTATGGCATATACAAATCCACGGTCGATCAGACTGAAGCGGTTGGCATCAAAATACGGGTCGATGGTCGCGCCATAGGAGCCATAGCCATACATCAAAGCAGGATTGGTTCCATCCTTCTTTTGCATATCCTTGCGGTAGGCGATCGTCATCGGAATTTGAGTGCCATCTAATGCGGTGGCGTGGATGCGTTCCAGCATATATTGAGACCCGTCAAACCCGCTGGGAATGGCATCCACTTTTCGGATGGTCCATTCGCCGCTTTCCAGATCAATATCCGCGATCGTGAAGGGTGTGATCAAAGAGGAATAGCGCAGGCGCAGGTGCTTCGACTGGAATTGAGTATTGCCCTCTGGGTGAACGCTGTACGCCGCATCGGGGAACTGCACATAGCGGACGTTGCTTATGCCATCCGGGCTGCTGATGCGGAACTGCTTTAAGCCGCCCTTGCGTTCATGCACCACAATATGGTCCTCGAACGTTTCAACACCTTCCACTAGTACATCATTGCGGTGGGGCAGTAGGTCTTTCCAGTTTTCTTTTCCAGTTGCGTTATCTGGTGTGATGCTTAATTTGAAATTCTTTGCATTGTCGTTGCTGATGACAAAAAACTTGTCTTTGTGATGCACGGCGTGATAATCCAACCCTTCGATGCGCGCTTGGAAAATCTTAAACCCGCTTGTGGGATCATTTGCATCCATGAAGCGGGTTTCCTTTGTGTTGGTGCTTATGTGGTAACTCATGATGAACGCATTATCCCGTGTCTTGTAACAGAACAGGTGATATTCCTCATCGTTCTCTTCTACAAGCAATACATCGGTTTTGGGGTCGGTACCAACAGTGTGACGAAATAATTTATTGGGGCGCAATGACGCATCAAGAGTGACGTAAAACACCGTCCGGCTGTCGTTTGCCCACTCAATGCCGATCCGTTCGTAGGCACTGGCAAGCGCATTGCCGATGGTTTCAGGATAATGTTGCCCAGTGGTCAGGTCTTTGAAGTGCAGCGTATAAACTTCATTGCCTTCAAGGTCGAGCATATAGGCAAGTTTTGTCCCATCGGGGCTGGTTTGGATCCCGCTAATGCTGCAGAATGGCTTTCCTTCCGCAAGCTCGTTCTGGTCCAGAATGATCTCTTCTGGAGAAGTTAGAGAATCTTTTTTGCGGCAGAAGATCGGATATTGTTTCCCCGCTTCAAAACGCTCGTAATAAAAATAATCGCCTCGTTTCTCAGGGACGGTTGAATCTGTTTCCTGTATCCTTGCACGCATCTCGGAATAGAGTCGTTCCTGAAGCGGTTTCGTATGCTGCATCATCTCTTCGAGATAATCGCTCTCCGAACGAAGATACTTCATCGTTTCAGGGTCGTTGCGGTCACGCAGCCAGTAGTAGTTGTCGACACGGGTGACCCCGTGTTTGGTCAGTGTGTGGGGGCGTTTTGGGGCGGCAGGTGCATTTTTTGAAGTGGTCATTTTATTCCCTGATGAGTATTAGTATTTTGATTTTACAAACCCATAGCAACCCATTGAACCTTGAACAAATGGGTGGGGTGGTTCTGAATAAGGGTTTGTAAGAGATGTGGAGATTTAAGGCTTAATAAACTTTTAATGACGATGTAATTATATCGCACTACCTTTTGTTCCAAACCCTGTATAATCAGAAGACGATGAACTCATTTATTCCCTTGTTTCGCAAGCCTTCTGTTACAGATAAATTAAGATTATTTACAGCCTTGTTTGAAGCTAGCGAGGTCAATACAGACCTCGCATTCGCCTTGTTAAAGATCATTCATAGAGAACTTGGCAACGAACAGACCCGTGACCGTTCGGCGTACAAGCAATACGCAGCCACAATCGAAGCCATTCGGTTCCATCAAGCAGATATGCTTCAACAGATCGTAGAGGCATGGAACAAAGGCAGGTCCAAGGACCCTGAATGGCTGACGAATGGAATGATCAAGTAACCCAGCTGCGGGTTGACACTGAATAAACCCAATAGAAAAAGAAATATGTCAATGGCGAAACGACAGCGCTTCTCGCCATCCTTAACGATGAGCCATTGGTGGGCAAGAATTCCGAAAAGTATTTTGATTGATCTTTGAGTTTATGCAGCAAAGAACTTGTTGATCTCTTCTGCCACCTCACGTGGGCGAGTTATGGTTGGCACATGCCCTGCACCTTGAAAGAGGTGCAGTTTGCTATTGGGGATCTGTGAAACAGCATATTCCGATTCGCTTGGCGGGATGATGACATCTTGTGTGCCGTGCAGAATCAAAGTGGGGATTTGAATTTCAGCAAGGCTGGGGCGTAGGTCAATGCCATGGGAATATTCAAGCAGTCTAATGGCGGAGTCTGAAGCGGCACGGGCGAGGATTTTCCTGCCCCAACTGCGGACTGCTGCTGAATCCGCTTCGCTCTCAGGGATGCAGGCATCTACGAACCCGGCACAAGTCATCTCGTAATTTGCTTTTAGTCCGCGAATGAAATTGTCGTTTTTGCCTGTTTCGTTGTGAAGCGTTGCGTCTACAAGAATTAGACCTTCAAAACGATGCGGCTGTTGCAGAACTGCATTCGTCACCACCATACCGCCCGCAGACTCACCTGCCAACACACATTTTTCAATTCCAAGTTCATCCATCACGGCGAAGATATCAGAAACCATATTCTCCATAGTAATGGACTCAACCGGTGCAATCGTCACGCCCGAGCCGCGGTGATCATAAGCAACCGTCCGCCAGGTTTTGCTGAGATGCGCGAACGGTTCTGTCCATAGCTCCCAACTGCCGATCCAGCCGCCGTGCGCAAGGATCGTGCGCGGACCCGAGCCAAATGCCACTGTGTAAAGTTGTGCGCCTTTATTTGCTATGAACATGTTCACCTCATTAGAAATGATAACCCTGCATATTCCTGCAAGTTTTGCCTGAATATCTTTCGCTGTATAATGATGTCAGACAACATTCATGGAGTATTCATGACCAGTAATCACACTCGTAACCCCGGCACGCCCCTCGACCTTGATTGGGTGATGGGCGCGCACATCAACAAAAGCGCGGTGGAGCGACGCACTGCCACGCTGACCGGTCGCCGCACCGTGAAGAAAGATTGGCAGGCGGCATGGCTTTTACGCGCCATCACCTGCATCGACCTGACCACCCTCGCAGGCGATGACACGCCCGGACGTGTACATCGTCTGTGTGCGAAGGCAAAACAACCGTTGCGACCCGATATGGTGGAAAAACTTGGATTAAGTGGCGAGCGAATCACCGTTGGCGCGGTGTGCGTGTACCCCAACCGTGTCGCGGATGCAGTTCATGCACTTCAAGGTTCTAACATTCCAGTTGCCTCTGTTGCGACAGGTTTCCCTGCGGGACAGACTCCTCTGCCACAACGCATTCAAGAAATTGAGCAAGCCGTGGAAGCAGGTGCAAAAGAAATTGACGTGGTCATCGCCCGCAATTATGTCTTAACGGGTGACTGGCAAGCTATGTACGACGAGTTGCAGCAATTCCGCAAAGCCTGCGGTGACGCACACATGAAGACCATCCTTGCCACGGGTGAACTCGGTACGCTCAAGAATATTTATCAAGCCAGTTTAGTGTCCATGATGGCAGGTTCGGACTTTATCAAGACCTCCACTGGAAAAGAGCCGACCAATGCGACTCTTGAAGTGAGCCTCGTGATGATCCGCGCTCTGCGTGATTATCTCGACCGCTTCGGCTACAAAGTGGGCTTCAAGCCCGCGGGTGGAATCAGCTCCGCGAAGCAGGCGCTGGCGTGGCAGTCGTTGATGAAAGAAGAGCTCGGCGACGAATGGCTGAAGAATGACTTGTTCCGCATCGGCGCGAGCAGTTTATTGACCGATATCGAGCGGCAGTTGTATCACTACATCACAGGTCATTACGCGGCGAAACATCACATGCCGATGGGATAAAGGTTTTTTACCACGAAGTATCACAAAGGGTCACAAAGGAAAACCTTTGGATTTTTCTCCTTTGTGTACCTTAGTGACCCTTTGTGGTTGATTGAATTTTGGAGTTCTTTATGAGCAAAATACTTGAAATCTTCAATACCATGGAATACGGACCTGCGCCCGAAGCGCCTGATG
>JBAIYF010000540.1:0-7654 GCA_037916115.1 Anaerolineales bacterium | reverse complement strand
CGGCGTGGATCGGTGTTGCCAAAGATGCGCAGACCGGGCACCGCTTCGAGCGTGGCGAGAACCGCGCGGCTCAACTCGAACTCATAGGCGTGGATGGCGCTCATGGCTTGCTTGAGCGTCAGCCTGCGCCCACTGTAGCCTTGCTGTTTCAGTTCATCGGTGTATTCGCCGCCGAATTCTTTGCCCACCCATTCAAAATATTCAACCGCACCGAGAATACCCGCAATGCCTTCGTGGTTCTGCGTGCCGGTTTCGAATTTGCCGGGCAGTTCGTTGGTGGCGGGGCGCACTTTGTAGGCGACCAGTCGTTCCAGCAGGTCGCGCTTGCCGAACAAAATACCGGCGTGCGGACCGAAGAATTTGTACGACGAAGAGACGAGGAAATCCGCATCGAGCTTCTGCACGTCGATGGGACCATGCACGGCGTACTGCACCGCGTCCACGTAGACGAGCGAACCGGCATCATGCACCATCTTGATGATCTTTTGTAATGGGTTGAGCGTTCCCAGCGAGTTGGAGGCATACCCAACGGCAACCAGTTTCGGCTTTCGTTCGAGCGCTTTTTGCAAGTCATCCAATTTGAGTGTGCCATCTTCCACGTCGAAATCCACCCAGTTGATTTTCACGCCCTTATCCTGTGCGGCTAAAACCCACGGCGTAACGTTGGCATCGTGGTCGAGGCGGGTGAGCACGATCTCGTCGCCTTCCTTCCATTCGCGTGCGATGGAACGGCTGATGTGCAGGGTCAGTGTGGTCATGTTGTTGCCAAATACGATCTCTTCAGCAGAAGGGGCGTTGTAAAAATCAGCCATGGCGCGATGGGCTTCATCGAGTACTTCATCAGAGGCGATGCTGGTGGCAAATACGCCGCCATGATTGGCATTGTTTTCAATGAGGTATTTGGTGATGCGGTCGATGGATTGTTTGGCAACTTGTGTGCCGCCGGGGTTGTCGAAAAAGATGGCGTTGCGGTTCAGGGATGGGAATTGCTGACGAATGACATCAAGATTTAGTGACATGCGGATGGACTCCTCAAATGAAATTTCAACGCGCCAGATGTATACTGAAATTGTACCCCACCGAAAGGAGCTTCCATGTTTGAAAGAATTCTTCTCGCTGTGGATGGTTCCGAGCACGCCCTCCACGCCACCCGCAAAGCCGCCGAACTGGCGCGCCTGATGAAGCCCAAAGAATTGCGTGTTGTGGTCGCCTATGATCCCATTCCATTATATCTGGGCGAACCCAACATGCAGGTCGTCATCACCAATCGCAAAGGCGAAGCTGAAGAGATATTGAACTCCGCCGTCAAAGAACTGGGAATCGTACCGTGTGAAGTCCACACCGAGATTCTCGAAGGCGACCCCGCCAGTGCCATCATCGAAGTAGCAAAGGTCCGCAATAGCGATGTGATCGTGATGGGCTCGCGCGGTTTGGGCAGGCTGGCAGGCTTATTGCTGGGCAGTACCAGCCAAAAGGTTGTGGCGCACGCGCCTTGCCCTGTATTGATTGTTCGATAATTATAAAAAGTAGGTCGCGCTTTACGCGTGACCTACTTTGCTAATTGCTCGGCGTTTGCGAATTCTTCAGGCGTGTTCACGTTCCAAAAACATAAACCTGAAGGGTCAAATGCTTTTACTTCATCGGGGGACAAAGTCCGCACTTTCACTTGCGGAAACCAGGCGATCACTTTCCATTTATCTTCATTGATGGCGGCTTCGATGGCAGGCAGACAAGTCTCACGACGATATAAGGCATGGAAGGGTTCATAGCCTTCATCTGTCTTTGCAATGACAACATCCGCCTCTTCCTGGACGAGGAGCCTGTGTGCGCTTTCAATGAGCCTTGTACTAGCGAAGGGCATATCGCACGCCACCACGGCAACATGCTCGTGGTTGGCAGACGCGATTGCAGTGTAGAGTCCGCCCAGGGCACCGCGACCCGGCTTGAGGTCCGCGGCGAGGCGCAGGCCCTGCACTGAGCCTGTCGAAGTGTTTAGAAATTCATAATCTTCGGGGCGATTCGTCGTGATGATGATCTCATCCGCGATGGGATTGAGTCTCTCGATCACGCGTTGAATGAGCGGCTTGCCTAAAAACGGCTTTAGCGCTTTGTCTTCGCCCATGCGCGAGGATTGCCCGCCTGCTTGAATGACAACGGTTAACATGGGTGTATTATATAGTAGGGCGACATACTATGTCGCACTATAAATTATGAATACACTTTCAAACCGACTTGACCGCCTGACCGTGGAAGGTGAGTTGTACGAAAAACTCGCCGATGATTCGGTGCGCTGTTTCGCGTGTGGGCATCGTTGCCTGATTCGTGAGGGAAGGCGGGGAATCTGTCAGGTGCGCTTCAACAGGGATGGAAAGTTGATGGTGCCGCACGGCTATGTGGCAGCGCTGCAAAGTGACCCGATCGAGAAGAAACCGTTTTCGCATGTATTACCCGGCTCCACTGCGCTGACCTTTGGCATGTTGGGCTGCGATTATCACTGCCCCTATTGCCAGAATTGGCTTACCTCACAAGCCTTGCGCGACCCGGCTTCGGATGTTTCGGTGCAGTTTATCCGCGAGATGATGCCGGAAGATATCATGACCTATGCGCGGCGGACGAATGCTTCAGTAGTGGTCTCTTCATACAATGAGCCATTGATCACCAGTGAGTGGGCGGTGGAGATCTTCAAGGCTGCCAAAGAAAATGGCTTGATGTGCGCATATGTTTCCAATGGCAACAACACGCCTGAGGTGATGGATTATCTCGCGCCTTATCTCTCGGCGTATAAAGTTGACCTCAAGTGCATGAACGATAAGAACTACCGCAAGCTTGGCGGCACATTGCAGCATACATTGGATGGGATCAAACGCGCCAGAGAACATGGCTTGTGGGTGGAAGTGGTGACACTTGTGATTCCCGGTTTCAATGATTCGAATGAGGAGTTATGGGATGCGGCGCGGTTTCTCGCTGAAGTGTCAATGGACATCCCCTGGCATGTGACGGCGTTCCACAAAGATTACAAAATGACCGAGCCGGAGAATACCGACGCGAAGACGCTCATCCGTGCGGCGGAGATCGGGCGTGAGGCGGGGCTAAAGTTTGTGTATGCGGGTAATTTGCCGGGCACGGTCGGGGAGTATGAAGATACTCTGTGCCCATATTGCAATCATCGGCTGGTGAAGAGGCGGGGGTATGTCATCAAGGAATATCATATTACGGGGGAAGGAACATGCCCAACGTGTGGGGAGAAGGTTCCGGGGGTGTGGGCTCAAAACCCTTCTGCAGTGGGGTTAAATGGAATTGGGTTTCCGGTACCTTTGCGTTAGGTGTATAATCCGGCATCATTTTGCGCGGCAAAATGAATAAACCATTCTCTTATGGAGGAGAACTGTTATGAAACGAAACCTGTTCGCTTTGCTTTCGTTGCTCGTGGCTGCAAGCATGTTGCTTGCCGCTTGCGGTGGCGCGCCTGAAGCCACTGAAGCTGCCCCCGAAGCAACCGAAGCTCCCGCTACCGAAGCTCCGGCTGCCACTGAAGAAGCCGCTGCTTGTGAACCTGCCGGCACCGAGCCGATTGCGTTCCCCGATGGCGGCAAGTCCGTCACTGGTGCTTTCGACCAGGAACCCGATGCTGTGGTCCCCTACTTCACCCAGATGTCCTTTGCTGTTTGGGTTAGCCAGATGACCCTCGCCGGCTTGGGCGAGTGGGATGCTGAGGGCAATTTCATCCCCGAATTGGCCGTTGAGATTCCTTCCGCTGATAACGGCGGCGTTTCCGAAGATGGTCTCACCATCACCTGGAAACTGCAGGATTGTCTCTTCTGGTCTGACGGCACCCCCCTCACTTCTGAAGATGTGAAGTTCACCTGGGAACTCGTGATGGATCCCGGTAACGCCGTTTCGAGCCGCACCGGCTACGACAAGATCGCCAGCATTGAAACCCCCGATGCCACCACCGTGGTGATCACCTTCGCTGAACTCTACCCGGCTTGGCCCACCCTGTTCACCCAGGGTCCGAACAACGCAGGCGCGATCCTTCCCAAGCACATTCTTGAAGGCGTGACCGCTGCTGAGACCGATCCGTTCATCCGCCAGCCCACCGTTGGTGCTGGACCGTTCGTGATCACTGAATGGGTCCCCGGCGACTACATGACCCTGCTCCCCAACCCGAACTTCTACAAGGGTCGTGCCATCCTCGACCGCGTTCAGATCCGCTTCGTAGCTGACTCTGATGCTGCTCTCGCCGCTCTCCAGACCGGTGATGTGGACTTCTACCCGAACTTCTCCGAAGGCAACATTGCCACCCTCGAGTCCCTCTCTCCGGCTGTTGTCCTCACCGTAGATCCCGGTTCCAACTTCGAACACTACTTCTTCAACATGGGCCGCGTGGACGGCGTTGACGGCCGCGGTAAGGCTGAAAACGAAGGCTTCTGCCCCTTCAAGGATGTCCGTGTCCGCAAGGCGATCACCCTCGGTATCAACCGCCAGGCGATCGTGGACTCCCTCCTGAGCGGCAAGACCACCGTTCCTGTGAGCCAGTGGCCCAACAGCAGCTGGACGAACACCAACCTCACGGTTGATGCTTACGATCCCGATGCTGCCGCTGCGCTGCTCGACGAAGCTGGTTATACCGACCAGGATGGCGATGGAATCCGCGAAGGCGACTGCAATGGCGAACTGACCAAGCTCTCCTTCAACTTCGAAACCACCACTGCCCCGATCCGTATCGACATTGCTACCGCTGCTCAGGCTGACCTCGCCAAGATCGGTATCGAGTTCACCCCCATTCACACCCCGGCTGGCACCTTCTTCGGTCAGTATGTGGACGGCGGTCCTTTGACCACCGGTAACTACGATATGGGCGGTTACACCACCGGCTTCTATCCTGATCCCTACACCGACAGCTACAAGTGTGAATCCATTCCGACCGCCGAGAACCCCAGCGGTACCAACTGGTATCACCTGTGCGATCCCAAGCTTTCCGACCTGATCGACTCCTCGCTCTCGACAGTTGATCCTGCTGAACGCAAGGCGATCCTCGACGAAGCCCAGGCTTACATTGCTGAGAACTACTATGTGATCATGATGTACGCCCGCGCCAACGTGATCGGTTCCACCCCGCGCTTCCAGTTCGGTGAGTCGGGTGGTTACTCACACATGTTCTGGCAGGCTGAAACCTGGGATGTGACCCAGTAATTCGCAAGTTGTAATACACCATGCTCGAAACGAGAGGCAGGGGATTTCCCCTGCCTCTCGCCAAAGATAGTACGCACACCAAAGCACCCCCCGCTGAAACCTTATTGCTGGAGGCTCCCCATGTGGACTTATATTCTAAGGCGCTCCTTTCAGGCGCTCTTTACGCTTTTGATCATTACTGTGCTTTGTTTTCTTCTTACCCGTTTTTCGGGAGATCCCCTCGCGCAATATGCTGCCAATCCCCGTATGAGCGCCGAAGATAAAGAGGCGTTGAAGGAACGGCTTGGTTTGAACGACCCCTTATATGTTCAATACTTTAAGTGGCTGGGTCTTGCCATTCAAGGTGACCTTGGGCAGTCTTTCTTTGCCCGTCAACCTGTGAGCGAAATGATCGCCCAACGCCTGCCTAATACGTTAATTCTGATGTTAACTGCACAGGTCGTTACGGTGACTTTTGCCTTGATGCTCGGTATTATTTCGGCGGTCAAACAGTATTCCTTTTGGGATAACGCTATTACCACCTTTTCATTCATTGGGTTTTCCATACCCATCTTTTTTAGCGCGCTCGGTTTGATGCTGATCTTTGCGGTTCAGTTCAAGGAATGGGGATTGCCTTATCTCCCCACCGGTGCGGCGGTTTGGGATAAATCGGACCCGGTGGAGTACATCAAGAACATGATCCTGCCGGTCACTGCACTGGCATTTGTGAATACTGCCGGGTACTCGCGCTTTGTGCGTACCAGCATTCTGGAAGTGCTCAGCCTTGATTACATCCGCACGGCGCGAGCCAAGGGGCTCACCAGCCGTGTTGTACTTTTTAGACATGCGCTTCGCAATGCCGCCCTTCCGCTTGTAACGATCATTGGTCTTGATATTCCGTTCCTGCTCGGAGGCGCCATCGTTACCGAGTCGGTCTTCTCGTGGCCCGGCATGGGACGCCTGTTCTGGGAATATGCCCAGCGTAGTGACTACCCGGTCGTACTTGGCATTCTGCTGATCATCTCTGTGGCAGTAGTCATCCTGACCATTGTGACGGATGTGGTCTACACCTTTGTTGACCCGCGTATTCGCCTTAGTTAATCCATTTAGTAGAGGGAGATCCTCCGTATGGCATCTGATATAGCTTCTTTTGATTCTCAATCTGTGGTTCGTGAGGGCGTCACCGGCAATATATTGACTCCCAGTCAGTTGATCTGGCGGCGTTTTCGCAAGCATCGCATGGCATTGGTTGGGGTGGTCGGTTTCACCTTGCTTATGCTTTTTATCCTCATTGGGTCTTTCATTATCACAGATGAACGTTCCAATGCAGTTGACCTTCAGGCACGCCTGAGCGCCCCAAGTGACAAATACATCATGGGCACCGATAGCACCGGGCGCGATGTATTTGCACGTATCATTCACGGCGGGCAAATCTCGCTTTTCGTGGGCATCACGGCTGTTACCATCTCCGTCACCCTTGGCACCCTGGTCGGCGGATTGGCAGGCTTTTTTGGCGGCTGGGTTGATAGTGTGCTCATGCGCATCACCGAAGCGATGCTCTCCATCCCGCAATTGTTCCTGTTGATCGTGCTGGGTAAGTTCATTGGCAAGGACATCGAAACGGTGACGATCCTTGGCAGGCAATTCAGCGGCAGTGTGATAATCGTTATCTGTGTGATCGGCTTCACTTCATGGATGGGACTCTCGCGCATTGTACGTGCCAACGTGCTCTCGCTCAAAGAAATGGACTATGTGGCGGTCTCCAAGTCGCTGGGGTCCAGCCAACTCCGCACATTTTTCAAGCATCTTATCCCCAATACCATGGGCGTCATCATCGTCGCATCCACTTTGGGGTTGGCGGGTGCCATTCTGTCTGAGGCGTATGTTTCCTTCCTTGGCTTGGGCATTCAACCGCCCACCGCTTCGTGGGGCAACATGCTCACCTCGGCGCAGTCTTTTGTGCAGCAGGGTTCATGGTGGATGTGGGTCTTCCCCAGCACCTTTATCATTCTGACCATTTTATGCGTCAACCTGATCGGCGACGGCTTGCGTGATGCCTTCGACCCGCGCAGCAACCGCCACTTGTAAACCGCATTTTCTTCGATCAAAAAAGCCTGTCAACATGACAGGCTTTTTTGTTGCTTGAATTATGAGTAATACGAGATAAATCCCCAAACCGTCAATGCGCCGAAGATGAGCAGAACAAGCAGCGCACCGGTGAGCACCTCACGAAACTCCCGCTGGTCGTGCAGGACTGCTTCGTTCGGCATCATGATCGCCGTCCACTTTGGGCTGGCAAACCAGGCAAAGATCGCGCCGCCCAGCAGCCCGCCGATGTGCCCCCAGTTGTCTATGTTCGGGGAAATGCCAAGGAACAGGTTAATGACAATGATGAAGATGGCGTTGCCGATCGCCTGACGGGCATACGAGCCGAAGAGTTCGCGGTTGAGATAAAAGAAGGCGATCTCCGCCGAGACCAGCC
>JBAIYF010000539.1:0-7598 GCA_037916115.1 Anaerolineales bacterium | reverse complement strand
GTGCATACTCTTCCCGACACCGTGTCCGGTGTATTCCCGGGTGACATGCAGCCCATGGCTTTCCACATACTTTTGTATCGCCGCCGAGACGTCTCCCGTGCGATTGCCTTTGCGCATCTTGGCGATGCCCGCATACAATGCCGCTTCGGTGACTTCGAGCAGGGTTTGAGCCTCTTGTGAGACCCGCCCCACCCCAGCCGAAAAAGCTGAGTCTGCCACATAGCCCTGGTACACCGTGCCGCAATCGATCGAGACGACATCCCCTTCTTTCAGTTTGCGCCTCGAGTTGGGAATTCCATGCACCATTTCGTCGTTGATGCTGACGGTGATGGAAGTTGGGAATGGCGGGTGTCCATAGCCTTTGAACGGCGATACACATCCGTGTGACTTCAGCACTTCCTCAGCAGCCGCGTTGAGGTCCGCTGTTGTCACACCTGGTTGTAAAAGTTCTCTTACCTTTGCCAGAACGGTTGCATTGATTCGCCCTGCTTCACGCATGATCTTGAGTTCAGCAGAGGTTTTGAGGTTGATCTGGCGTTCGTGAAACATGTTTTATTTTCTAACCTGGTCGTGCTCAGGGCTGACGCCCTGATAATACGTTCGTTATTTTCTCAACGAGTCGAACAACACCTTGGTAACCTGTTCAACAGTTTGGGTGCCGTCGATCTCGATCAACTTGCCTGCCTTGCGGTAGTACTCCACTAGAGGCATGGTCTGTTCCAGATAGACACGAATACGTTTTGTGACGGTCTCCACTTTATCGTCTTCACGTTGGTAGACATCGGATCCGTCTACATCGCACACACCAGCCTTCAAGGGCGGGTTGAACTTCTCGTGATAGATGTGTCCCTGCGCACGACAAGTCCAGCGCCCGCTTGCACGTTCTACTAGGATATTTTCTGCTGCGGTGATGTATGGAACTGCATCGACCGAGCCTTTGAAATCCTTGAGCATAACCTCGAGCGCATCCGCCTGAGCTGGAGTGCGAGGAAAACCGTCGAGAATGGCGCCCGCCTCACAGTCTGGACGGGAGAGGCGGTCTTTAATCATGCTGATGGTCACATCATCCGGGACAAGTTCGCCTTTATCCATAAAAGATTTGGCGAGCTTTCCCAGTTCTGTTTGATTCTTCAGGTTTTCGCGGAAGAGGTCTCCCGACGAAATGTGAGCAAGTTTCTTTCTTTCAGAAAGTATTCGAGCCTGTGTTCCCTTGCCGACACCCGGAGGACCGAGCAGGACAATGTAGGTTGCCATAATCTCCTCTAGCGGACGAGCAACGAATCCTGATAGCCGTGAAGTTTCAACTCCGCATCGATGTTCTGGAAGGTATCGCGGACGACGCCAACCACAATGAGCAGACCGGAGGATGTGATAAGGAAGATGCCGGTATTGTTGGCGGCGGCAATACCGAATGCCGAAAGCAACAAACCTAGCAGGAAGGGCATGATTGCGACAACACCGAGGAAGAGAGCGCCAACAAAAGTGATGCGGCTCTGAACTGTGCTGAGATATTTCTGGGTCGGGGCGCCGGTTAACACGCCAGGCACACTTGCGCCGACCTTTTTGAGGTTATCGCCGTAATTCTGCTGGTCAAACAACACGGTTGTGTAGAAGAAGGTAAAGATAACAACCATGAAGAAGTAGATCGTCCAGTAGCCCCAGTTGCTGGTGCCGGTTGCGCCAAAGAAGTTCTGAACACCGAGGAAGAAATCTGCTACTGCGGGGTTCGTATTCTGGGTAAAGTAACTCGCAATGATGGCGGGGAACTGTAAAATGGCACTTGCGAAGATCAAGGGGATCATACCGGAGAGGTTAACCATCAGCGGCAGAGTTCCCTTGACCGGCATGGACATGCGGTTGCCAACACGGCGTCCAGGGTACATGACCGGTACATTACGGCGTCCCTGCTGAACGTAAACGATCGCGAGAACGGTGAGGACGATGATAACGACCGTGAGGGTTAGCATGATCCAGCGGGAATTTTCATCCGCGAGAAGCGAGGCGAAATTCGCGGGGATGCGAGCCACGATACCAGCAAAGATGACGAGGGAAAGACCTTGTCCGCGGATACCGTACTCGGAGATCAACTCACCCAGCCATATGGCAAACATGGTTCCAGCTGTCATAGCGATCAAGACAGACCAGGAAGCCAGGATACTGTCACCACTAAATAAGCCAAAAGGCAAAATGGGCTGACCAACTGCCTGCAGGGAAAGAGAGTTGAAAATGTTGATTTGACCAACCGCCGAGAGAGCCGCCATGGGAACAGACAAATAATATGTCCATTTTTCCTGGAAGCGGCGACCTTCACGGGGATCATCCTGAATCCGTTGTTGGAGAGATGGGATGATGGGGATCAAAAGTTGGATGATGATCTGGGCGGTAATATAGGGATACACACCCATCGAAAGCAACGAGAAATTGGAGACAGTACCACCGGACAGCAGATCGAGGAAGCCAAGAAACCCGCCAGAACCGGAAGTAGACTCCCGGAAAAGGGTAAGAATGTCATGGTCCACACCGGGAGCCGGGATATTCGCAGCAAGGCGGTAGATTACCAAAATGCCAAGGGTAACCAGCAGTTTGCGGCGAATATCTTCCGATTTCCAAAGGTAATGCCAGCCTGAAAAGGTGGTCTTCATGTAGCGTTTCCTTTTATTCCTGTGCGATCAGTTCAACCGAGCCGCCAGCCTTTTCGATCTTGGCTTTGGCACCGGCGCTGATGCGGTGAACGCGAACTTTGAGCGCAACGCTCATTTCGCCGCGTCCCAGAACAACAATGGGATTGCGAGTGTCGCGCAGGAGATGCGCTTCCGCGAGGGATTCAGGGTTGACTTCCGCATTTGCCTTGAATGCCTCGGAAAGCTGGTCGAGGTTTACTTCGTTGTATTCAACCTGGTTGGGCGGGGTGAACCCTTCACCACGGATGAACGGCAGACGGCGATAGAAAGGCAGGTTACCGCCCTGGCGATACAAATGACCGCCTTCGCCGGAGCGCGCACCGGCGCCTTTGGTACCGCGACCGGCGGTCTTACCTTGACCGGCAGAGATACCACGCCCAACGCGTTTTCGGTTCTTTTTGGACCCAGGATTGGGTACAAGATCGTGTAGTTTCATGTTCAACCTACTCTTCAATCTTGATCAAGTGAATGATCTTGTTCAACATGCCGCGCAAAGCGGGCGTATCTTTGTGTTCAACGGTTTGATGCAGGCGTCGCAGACCAAGCGCCTTGACGGTCGCCTTTTGGTCCTTGGTGTATCCAATGGCGCTGCGCACCAATGTCACACGAATGCTTTTGCCTGTTGTTTCATTCTTAGGCATGCTGCTTCCTCCGTTCCCAGAATGGGAGCAATTCTTCAGCCTTCTTGCCGCGGCGGGCAGCTTCATCAGCGGGCGAACGGAGACCGTCCAACGCATCGAAGGTCGCCATCACCACATTGAGAACATTCGCGCTTCCCATAGACTTGGTGAGGATGTCGCGCACACCAGCCACTTCCAACACTGCGCGCACGCCGCCTGCGGCGATAACGCCTGTACCAGCAGAGGCGGGCTTCAGGAATACACGGGCACCAGCCACCTTGCCAAGCGATTCATGCGGAATGGTGGTTCCGGAAATGTTGACAGTGCGCAGGTCTTTACGGGCGCGTTCGGATGCCTTGCGCATCGCATCGGGCACGGCGTTGGCCTTACCAACACCCATGCCAATGTTGCCCTTCCTATCGCCGACCACAACGGTCACGCGGAAGCGGAAGCGGCGACCACCCTTCACCACTTTGGCAACGCGGGCAATTTCAATCACGCGTTCTTCGAAGGCATCCTGCTCATACTGTTTATCGAATTGATTTTCTGCCATATCTTTCTCCAATATTCCGCACTAGAACTGCAGTCCGCCTTCGCGGGCGCCATCTGCCAGGGCTTTGATACGCCCGGTGTAACGGAAACCGCCGCGGTCGAACACGACCGAAGAAATTCCCTTCGACTTTGCGCGCTCGGCAATAGCCTGACCGATGGCTTTCGCCTGCTCGATCTTCTTCATGCCTTTGACCTTTTCACGCAGTTCCTTGTCAACGGTGGAGGCGGAACAAAGAGTGTTCCCATCCATATCGTCAATGATCTGGGCATAGATGCCCGTGAGGCTCTTGAAAACATTCAAGCGAGGGCGCTCGGGGTTACCGAACAACTGCTTGCGAACGCGCGTGTGACGACGGACACGAGCGAGAGCACGATTCTTGTTAGCCATGGCTTACTTGGCTCCTTTCCCGGCCTTACCGGCTTTACGGCGAACCTTTTCGCCAAGATAGCGGAGACCCTTACCGTGATAAGGTTCAGGCGGGCGGACGCTGCGAACGTTGGCAGCCACCTGCCCCACCAATTCCTTATCGAAGCCCTGAATCTTGATCTGGCGGGTCTTCGCGTCTGTTTCAAATGAGATACCGGCGGGCGGTTCGATCTTGACCGGGTGGGAGTAACCAACGAACAAGGACAGGTTCTTCCCTTCCATTTCGGCGCGGTAACCGACGCCTTCTACTTCGAGAATGACTTCAAAACCCTTGCTCACACCATGAATCATGTTTGCGAGCACAGCGCGGGTGGTTCCATGAAGGGCACGTTCTTCGGGGTTATCCGAAGCGCGGGCGATCTTCAACTGGTTGTTCTCCATCTTGATGTCGATCAAACTGGAGAAAACACGAGAGAGTTCGCCCTTCGGTCCCTTTACACGGACCTTGGAGCCGTTCAACTCCACCTGCACGCCGCTAGGGATGTCTACTGGTAAACGACCAATGCGAGACACAATAAACCTCCTACCAAACCTTGCAGATGATCTCGCCGCCCACGCCCAGTTGTCGGGCACGTGCGCCGGTCATGACACCTTTGGGGGTCGAGAGAATGGCAACGCCAATACCCGAAAGAACCCAGGGGATGTCGGTCTTCTTGGTGTAAATGCGGCGGCCGGGCTTGCTGACACGCTCCAATCCGGAGATGACAGCACGGCGATCACGGCGTTCGCCCACATACTTGATTTTCAGGCGCAATACTTTCTGCGCTTCGGTTTCACCATCAACCACTTCGAAATTCTCAAGGAAACCTTCCTCCTTGAGGATCTTGGCGATCTCAAGTTTAATCTTTGAACTCGGCAGCGCAACCTGGGCATGGCCAGCCATGACGGCGTTGCGAATGCGGGTCAACATATCGGCAATTGGATCAGTGAATGACATGATTTACCTCCAACCCGGCTCTACCAGGACGCCTTAACGACGCCGGGGATCTGGCCCTTCAATGCCAGTTCACGGAAACAAATGCGGCACAAGCCGAAGCGGCGGATGTACCCGCGCGGGCGCCCGCAACGCTGGCAGCGGTTGCGGACCTGCACCGCATGGCGGCGGCGCTGTTCACGATATTGCATGCATTTCTTTGCCATACCTTACGCTTCCTTCTTGCCGCTGAACGGCATTCCGAGCTGTCTTAACAAAGCGCGGGCTTCTTCATCGTTTTGGGCGGTGGTCACAATCGTGATTTCCATCCCGCGCAGTTTATCGATCTTGTCATATTCGATCTCCGGAAAGACCAGTTGGTCCTTGAGACCGAGTGTGTAATTCCCACGGCCGTCAAAAGCATTGGGGGAAATACCGCGGAAGTCACGCACGCGCGGCAGTGCAATGTTCACGAGGCGGTCAAGAAAAGCCCACATGCGCGGACCACGGAGAGTTACCTTGGTGCCAATCAAACGGCCTTCGCGCAATTTGAAGTTCGCAATGCTCTTGCGGGCTTTGGTCTGCACAGGCTTCTGACCGGTAATGGTGGTCAAGTCGCCGACCGCGGCTTCAAGCGCCTTGGGATTATCCAGCGCCTCGCCGAGACCAATATTGACCACGATCTTCTCCAGCCGCGGTACCTGCATCACGTTCTTGAAGCCGAAAGACTTCAGCAAAGCCGGGGCTACCTGTTTGTTATAAAGTTCCTGCATTCTGTTCATTTTTTATCGCTCCAGGGCCTAGTCGATCGTGGCTTTGCAGTTCTTGCAAACACGATGAGCGCCTTCGTCGTCGCGTTGAACAGCAACCCGGGTGGGTTCGCCGCACTTCGGGCAGACAAGCATCACATTGGAAATATCCATTGGACCTTCAAACTGGACACGTCCAGGGTTCATCTGGCGATTACCAGCCTGTACCTGCTTCTGGTGTTTGGTGCGGATGTTGACACCCTGCACCACCACACGACGCTCATCGATCATCACATTGATGACCTCTCCGCGTTTGCCCTTGTCTTCGAGACGGCCGCTGATCACTTCGACGGTATCACCTTTTCGAATTTTGACTTTCATTCTCAGCTCCTACAACACTTCCGGGGCCAACGAGACGATCTTCATGTAACCCATGTCGCGCAGTTCGCGTGCGACAGGTCCAAAGATACGCGTGCCTCTCGGGTTTTCGCC
This sequence comes from Anaerolineales bacterium, assembly GCA_037916115.1. Classification (GTDB taxonomy): domain Bacteria; phylum Chloroflexota; class Anaerolineae; order Anaerolineales; family Villigracilaceae; genus Villigracilis. The sequence continues at coordinate 1,164 of JBAIYF010000539.1, read as the reverse complement.
ATCCGCATCCAGGATAACAGCGGCGTTATCATCAAAGCGGATGTACGAGCCGTCTTCACGGCGCCATTCCTTGGTGCAGCGCACGATCACGGCCTTCACAACTTCACTCTTCTTTACAGAGCCCTGCGGAGCAGCAGCCTTGACAGTTGCCACCACCACATCGCCAATAGCGCCATACTTGCGCTTGGAGCCGCCCATCACATGGATGACAAGCAGTTCGCGGGCGCCAGTGTTATCGGCAACCTTCAAACGAGATTCATGCTGGATCATGGCTTATTCTCCTACGCCCTGATCGGCAGTACGAACTTCACGCTTGACGACAGATTCAACCACCCAGCGCTTATCGCGAGACAGAGGGCGGGATTCCACGATGCGGACTTCATCACCGATCTGGCAGCCGATCTCATCGTGAGCCTTCACACGCATGCTCGAGAACACCACCTTTTTATAAAGAGGGTGGCGATACTTGCGAGTAATCTCCACGACGACCGTTTTGGTCATTTTGTTACTGGTGACAACACCAGTTATACGACGACGATTGTTCATTTTGCACCTTCCACAGCAGCAGTCTTGAGCAGTTCCGCCAAAATGGTCTCCATACGGGCAATATCCTTGCGGAGAACGTTCAGGCGGCTGGAGTCGGTCAACTGACCGGATACCTGCTGGAAGCGCAGTTTCATCAATTCATCACGCGCATCCGAGATCTTCGTGCGGATTTCCTCGGTTGACAGTTTGCGGATATCTGCGGATTTCATGGCTTTCATGTTTATTCTCCTCCCGCGTGGCGTGCCACGACTTTGGTCTTGATGGAGAACTTATACTGAGCCGCGCGTAGGGCAGCCACGGCAATGTCCGCAGACAAGCCAGCCACCTCAAACATGATGCGCCCAGGTTTCACAACAGCCACATAATATTCCACATTACCCTTGCCGGAACCCATACGAGTTTCGGGGGGTTTGTGTGTGAACGGCTTCGCAGGAAAAATGCGGATCCAGATCTTTCCGCGGCGTTTCATTTCGCGGACGATCGAACGGCGGGCAGCCTCGATCTGACGGGCTGTGATCCAGCCCGGTTCCAGCGCCTGCAAACCGAAGTCGCCGAAGGAGATCTCCGCACCGCGGAGAGCCTTACCCTTCATGCGCCCGCGCATCTGCTTGCGCCACT
>JBAIYF010000538.1:0-4775 GCA_037916115.1 Anaerolineales bacterium | reverse complement strand
CTAATTTTCTTCTTGGAGGAGAAAAACAAATGTTGAAAAACCGATTGTTTGCTCTGCTCGGACTGTTGGTCATTGCCAGCATGGTCCTTGCTGCCTGTGGTGCTCCGGCTGCTGAAGAACCCGCTGCTGAAGAACCCGCCGCTACCGAAGCTGCTGCAACCGAAGAACCTGCGGCTCCTGCCGAACCCAAGGTGATGGTTGCTTGTTTGGCTCAGGAACCTTCCACCCTGTACCTGTACAGTGAGTCTGCGCTGGTGAAGACCTTCGTCCTCGATGCGCTCTATGATGCCACCTTCGATGCCCGCACCTACGACTATCAGGGCGTGCTGTACCAGCTCTCCACCTTCGATGACACCGCTGTTAAGGAAACTATCGAAGTTGGTGTTGGTGACGTCGTTTATGATGGCGCTCAGGATGCGGCTGTGACTCTCGAAGTCGGCACCGTCATCACCCTGAACCAGGCTGAAGGCGATCCCATCGAAGTGACCGTCGAAGAAGGTCAGAAGTACCCCACCGTCCAGATCGTGACCACCTTCACCCTTGCTGAAGGCGCCACCTGGGAAGATGGCACTCCTGTAACCACCAAGGATGTCCAGTTCTCCTACGACCTCGGTGCTGATCCCGACACCCCAAGCTCCAAGTACTTCTACACCACCCAGACTCAGAAGATCGAGATCGTGGATGACTCGACCTACAAGTACTACTTCATGCCGAGCTACACCAGCGGTACCTACTTTGTCGACGGTATGATCACTCCGTTCCCTGCCCATGTTTATGAAGGCAAGACCGCGGCTGAGATCCTTGCTGACGAAGGCGTCAACCGCGACCCGCTCGCTTTCGGTCCTTTCAAGCTGACCGAATGGGTTGCTGGCGATCACATCACCCTCGAAAAGAATGAAACCTACTGGCGCGCTGGCGAAGGCCTGCCCAAGGTTGATACCCTGATCTACCGCTTCATCCCCGACACCAACCAGCTCATTGCCCAGTTGGCTTCCGGTGAGTGTGACTTCGGTACTCAGGACGCCGCTTTCGAAGGCTCCCTGCCCCTCATCCGCCAGTTCGAAGCTGAAGGTTTGATGGTTCCGCAGGTTGTTGCCGGTACCGTGTTCGAACACCTCGACTTCAACACCAAGCCCGTTGATAGCTACACCGGCGCTGCCGCGACCCTCGCTGCTGCTGACGGCTCTTTGCTCTTCCAGAATGTTGACTTCCGCCACGCGATTGCCTATTGTCTCGACCGCCAGGCGATTGTTGACGGTGCGACCAACGGCGCTGCTGTTGTTCAGCACACCTACACTGCCGCTGATCACCCGCTCTATGCTGGTGATGACAACATCACCATTTACGAATTCAATCCTGAGAAGGGTAAGGAACTCCTTGCCGGTCTCGGTTGGACCGACACCGATGGCGATGGAATCATGGATGACGGAAAGGGCAACAAACTCTCCTTCGTTCACAGCACCCGCCAGAACCCCCTGCGTGAAAAGGTGACCCAGATCGTTCAGGCTCAGCTCAAGGACAACTGCGGTATCGAAACCACGATCGAACTCTATGGTTCCGAATTCTTTGCTGATGGTCCTGATGGTTTGGTCTTCGGTCGCCAGTTCGACCTCGGCGAATTCGCTTGGTTGACCGGCGTGGAACCCCCATGCACCCTGTACATCTCCTCGCAGCTCCCGAGCGCTGAACTCGGCTGGGGCAACTCCAACAACGTTGGCTTCGAAAATGCTGACTTTGACGCCGCGTGCAATGCCGCTACCCAGGCTCTCGATGAAGCCACCAAGGCTTCCGAACATGCCAAGGCTCAGGCGATCTTCACTGAATACCTGCCCAGCCTGCCTCTGTTCGCCCGCGCCAAGATCCTTGTGACCCGCCCGAACGTCACCGGCGTGATCATGGATCCGACCGCTAACAGCGAATTCTGGAATGTCGAGAACTTCGACATTGAACAGTAAGACGCACTAGTACGTAATTTTGGAGGATGGTGGGGAACCACCATCCTCCATTCTGGTTTTATAAAGTCATTTTGAAATTATTTTTTATTTTTATTGAAATTCGTAAGTCTTAAAAATCCCCTGCTATTTGGAAAGGGAAGAAAAAATGACCAATTATCTGATTAGGCGCTTCTTCCAGATGAGTCTGGTTGTTATTGCGGCCTCCATGGCAATTTATTTCATCCTGTGGCTTGCCCCAGGCGGCCCGTTGGATGAATTAAAGATGGCTGGTGCCGGCGGGCGGGCGAACCAGGGCTTTACAGAAGAACAGATCGCTCGTATTGCGGAATATCTGGGCTTACACCGCGGTCCTTTTTGGGGCTATACAGCCTGGCTTACCGGCGAGGATTGGTTCGGCGCAATTGGACGGGAAGACCTGCAAACTTCATCCTGTCGCTCGGTTGAATCAACCTGTTCCCGTGGGGTGATCCGCGGTGATTTTGGTGTTTCCTGGAATGTTGCCCGCGGTTCACCAGTTGCTGATGTATTATTGTCACGCCTGCGAAATACAATGATCTTGATGGTGTCCGCTACATTTTTTTCACTCATCATTGCGATCCCCATTGGTATCTTTTCAGCAGTCAAGCAATATTCGCGGCTTGATTATTTTGTAACCACATTTTCTTTCTTTGGTACTGCCATGCCGGTATTTTGGTTTGGTCTAATGATGATCATTTTGTTCGGGGGAAATCAATCGCCCCTGTACAAGGCATTTGGCTTCCCTTACCTTCCAACAGGAAATGTTGTACTTGTGCGCCCGGCTCTTCCGGGTAGTTTCCTGGATATGATCAACGCCACTCCAGGGTCATGGGTGGATATCGCAGTTCATGCGATTCTCCCCACCATTGTTCTGTCTCTACTATACATGGCTGGCTGGAGTCGTTTTATGCGCACCGCCATGCTTGAAGTATTGCGTCAGGATTATGTTCGCACTGCAAGAGCAAAAGGGCTCAAAGAGCGTGTCGTGATCTTGAAACATGCCATGCGCAATGGTTTGATCCCCTTGATCACAATCGTGGTTTTCCAAATTCCCGGAATTTTTGGCGGGGCCACGATCACGGAAACCGTCTTTAACTGGCCAGGTATGGGCTTCCTATATGTGTATGCTCTGGGCGCCAATGATTATCCTGTTGCCATGGCGTTCCTTTTCATCAGTGCTGTGCTTGTCGTTATTGCTTCGTTGCTTGGCGACATCCTCTATACGATCGTAGACCCTCGCATTCGTTTGGGGTAAATTTCTAGGAAAACCGGAGTAACACATTATATGGCGGTTGCACATTTAGACTCTGAAGCTCTCTCAACTATCAAGGAAGAGAGCTGGTTCTTAATCGTTGGAAGACGCTTTATCCGGCATAAGCTTGCTGTAGTCGGTATGGTGATCGTCCTGATTTTCATATTGATGGCGGTTTTTGCACATGTGATCGCTCCGTTCGATCCGTATAAACAAAACCTTGCGCCTGCATACTCGAACCCATCATCGGAACATCTTCTGGGTACTGACGAACTCGGCAGGGATGTGTTCAGCCGCCTGCTATACGCTGCAAGGATATCTCTATTTGTCACCGTACTTGTGAACTTTGTAGCTGAGACCATTGGTGTGTTTGTGGGTGCCGTATCGGGCTATTTCGGTAAATGGGTAGATTCGGTCATTCAGCGTACAGTAGAGTTCTTGTTGACTCTGCCTACTTTGCCGTTATTGCTTTTCTTCTCTGCTATGCTTCGCGGCATCACGATCCCAGGACTTCCCGATGAATGGTCAAAAGCGATCATTATTTCCATTGTGTTGATCGCCTTTGGCTGGCTGGGCTCCACCCGCCTTGTACGCGGTATGGTGCTGAGTTTGCGTGAACAGGAATTTGTTCAAGCAGCTCGGGCATTGGGTGCAAGTGACTGGAAAATCATTACCAAACATATGATCCCCAATTCTCTTGCCCCGGTTATCGTCAACCTGACACTGGGTTTGGGTGGCGTGATCGTGTTGGAAGCAGCACTATCTTTTCTCGGCTTTGGTATCACACCGCCGGTTCCCACTTGGGGTAATATGCTTCAGAATGTTCAGGAACGCATGTGGCAACAGCCCTGGCTTGCTTTCTACCCGGGTCTTTGCATCTTCCTGACATCCCTTTCCTTTAACTACATTGGCGATGGCTTGCGTGACGCATTAGATCCGCGCCTGAAACTGTAAGCCTAAATCTAAGTGATGGAGATTCTGAAGATGAAACCTGTCTTTTCAGCCATGTTGTTATCCACAATGGTTCTGACCATCTTGGTGGGGTGTTCCCGCCCTTCAGATGGACCGGAAAAAAGCGAAGATGAAATTGCCGCGGCGACAGCCACTGCAGAAGCAAATCTGGCTGGCTTGCCAACTGATGTTCCCATTCACCCAAATGCAGAACAACTCAAATTTGCTGCCAGCAACACAAGCATCTCCTATATTGTGACTGGCGATTTGGACACTCTGGTGGCGTTTTATCGCACCGAATTGGAAGCCCAAGGATGGGAAAAACGTGGCAATAGCCCCGAGAGCCCCATTGGCGATGCCATAACCCTTCTTCGCGTAAAGCCGGATAAGAATATCTCTGTTACAATTCAGGGAATTCCCGAAAGCGATCAGGTACGTGTACTGATCACTATTATTCTTAAGTAAAACAGCAGGGATTGTAGTGAGTTCTTATTCAGATCCCAGCGTCGGGAAAAATGCCTCAATCTTAAATTTCCTTTTTACCATTGGAATTGCGATTGTTGCATTCATCTACTTGAGCCTGACCGTCTATACCAAGG
>JBAIYF010000537.1:0-1544 GCA_037916115.1 Anaerolineales bacterium | reverse complement strand
CGGGGTTGGAGATGGGCGTCGGCGGCAGGGTGTTGGTCAGATAGGTGTTGTACGGGGAAACCACCTGCAAATCTGTCAGTGCCAGCGGACTCTTCCACCAGGAACCGGTATCGAATTGATAGCCGAGCGCGTATTGCACGGTCGGGTCGGCATCTAGTTTCATGTTAATGGCGAGGCGGTTGAGATAAACCGAAGCGATGACCGCCGACTCTTCCTCATGGATCGCTTCACGTTCCACGATGGAGGCGAGGATCACGCCCTGGTAAACGGTCAGGTTTTGGGCGGCAAATCCGTTTTGGATATCGGTGGTGAGTTTGGCGGTGAAGTTGCGCCCAATGATATCCAACAACTGCTCCACTGTGGTCTCACGCGGGAGGGTGTACGTATCGGGGAAGAAGAAACCTTCCATGGTGGTGGGGTTGGCAAACGCCAAAACTTGCGGCGGGTTATTCGCAGCGGCGAGAAAGGCTTCGGGGTCAATGGACAAGCCCGAGGTCGGGAGTGAGGCGGCGATCTCTTCCATCCGCCAGCCGGGGAGAATGGTGAGGACTGCATCGGTTGGCGAAAATTTCTGCAGGGATCGGGCAATGTCTATGATGGATTGTGAAGGGCTGAGGGTGAAGTCGCCGGATTGAATGGTGAGGTCGATGCCGGTGTAGACGACATAATCAAAGAAGGCTTGGGCATTCGAGATAATGCCAAGACTTTCGAGGCGATTTGCTATGGATAGAACCGACTCGCCCGGTTCCACACGAAAGGATTGCCCCGTGCCTATGATGTTGAGCGGTGTGGTCAGGACATCGCCATGCATGAGCAGGCGTGTTGAATATTCGATGCGGTCTGAAATGGCGAGGTGCTTTGCGGGCGGACCGTACAACAGGGATGCGCGCGCGGGGATGTAGTAGATGAAACCGAAGATGCACGAAAAGATCAGTGTTGCAAAAATGGATAAGATAAAGTGATATTGGTAGCGCCTGAGATATCTGGTCATTCGTTTTTGGATTCGCGTTTTTCTTCAAGATAGGATTGCAAAATAACGACAGCGGCAAATTCGTCCTGATGCCCGGCGCGTTTTTTGCGTGAGACGCCAAGCTCAATACGGGCGGCGCGGGCGATCTGGGTGCTGTGCGATTCATCCCACATGACGATGGGAATGCTGGTTTGGTTTCTCAATTCATCCGCAAATCTTCCGGCTCTACGCCCCGCCAGGTTGGGATTGCCGTCTTCGTCGTACGACTGCCCGACAACGATCAGGCCCACATCGTTTTGCGCGGCAAGGTCGGCAACCTGCGCAGCATCGATAACTCGTGAGACGTGTTGGATGACTTTCAAAGGGCTGGCGATGGTGGCGGTCGGGTCGCTGAGGGCGAGACCGATGCGCTTTTCACCGTGGTCAACTGCAAGGATTCTCATGGCATTTCGCGATGGTGAACAATCGCTACTTTACCTCCACCGAAATATTGAAGGGAATCAAAGGCAGCCACTTCCACCACGAAGGCGTCATGACGATCTGAGGTTCATTTTGCAAAGCCAGCGCGGACTTT
>JBAIYF010000536.1:0-3009 GCA_037916115.1 Anaerolineales bacterium | reverse complement strand
TCTTCTTCTTTATTGTACGACTTACTTCACCCTCAAAGCATCCCATCCAGCATATTTAGCTGTGCTGCCCAACTCCGCTTCGATACGCAGGAGCTGATTGTACTTGGCAACCCGGTCAGAGCGGGCAGGAGCGCCAGTTTTGATCTGTCCGGCATTGAGTGCAACTGCAAGGTCTGCGATCGTGGCGTCTTCCGTTTCGCCGGAGCGATGCGAAGAGATTGCACGCCAGCCTGCGCGTTGACAGAGGTCTACGGCTTCGATGGTTTCCGTCAGTGAACCGATCTGGTTGACCTTGACCAACAGCGCATTTGCAGCATTTTCCTTAATGGCACGGCGGACGCGTTCTGGGTTGGTCACAAGCAGGTCGTCGCCGACGATCTGGCATTTGTCGCCGATGCTTTTCACCAACGCCTTCCATGAATCCCAGTCGTCCTGGGCTAGACCATCTTCAATCGATACGATGGGGTAATCCTTAACCCACTTCGCCCAGAATTCCACCATCTGTTCGCCGGTCAATTCCTTGCCTTCCTTGCGGAGGTTGTATTTTTTAGTCTTTTCATCATACAGTTCGGAAGCAGCCGGGTCAAGTGCGATCGCAACCTGTTCGCCGCGTCCTGCTTTGAAGCCTGCCTTCTCAACAGCAGCGAGGATCAGTTCAAGCGCTTCGTTGTTTGCCTTGAGCGCAGGAGCAAAGCCGCCTTCATCACCAACAAGGGTTCCGTATCCTTTTTCCTTCAAAACAGACTTCAGTGCGTGATAAATTTCCGCACCCCAGCGCAGCCCTTCTGAAAAACTTGGCGCGCCGAACGGCATGACCATAAACTCTTGCATGTCAGTGCTTTGCCAGCTGGTGTGGGCTCCGCCATTCATGATGTTCATCATCGGAACTGGAAGAACATGGGCATATACACCGCCAAGATAGCGGTACAACGGCATACCGTAAGAGTTTGCCGCAGCCTTCGCCACTGCAAGACTTACACCAAGGATGGCGTTCGCGCCCAGCTTTGATTTATTGTGGGTGCCATCCATTGCCAGCATTTCTGTATCGATACCCTTTTGGTCTGAGGCATCCCAGCCGAAGAGCGACTCCGCAATTATGCCATTGACGTTTGCCACCGCATTCGCCACGCCTTTGCCCAAATAGCGCTTCTTATCGCCGTCGCGCATTTCGAGCGCTTCGTGCTCACCCGTCGAGGCGCCGCTTGGAACTGCTGCACGTCCCCAAGACCCATCCATCAATACGACTTCCACTTCAACAGTGGGGTTTCCGCGTGAATCGAGAACCTCCAACGCAGAGATGCTTTCAATTGTTGTATCCATTTTGATTTGCTCCTAAATGAAGGCGACTTTTTTTGCCCTGCCGTGTTAATGAACGATGGGCGTCGCCCCTGATTTTTAATTTCGCCCAAGTATAATCCCAAACCAAGCGAGAATAGATTTGACCGAAACAAAATTTCTTGACCCCCGCGATAAATTATTTTTTGCTTTTCGAACCACCTGGTTTCGCCGATTTGTGGTCTTTGTGCTCGGAACGATCTTCAAATTGATCATGAAACTCGAAGTGAAGAATGCCGAAAACCTGCCCGGCGATGGTGCTGTTGTGCTTGCCGCCAATCATGTCACCAATTTCGATGTAATTCCCATGCAGTTGAGCATCCCGCGTCCCATTTTCTTTATGGGCAAAGCCAGCTTATTCAAAATCCCTGTTTTTGAAGCTGCCCTGCGAAGCCTTGGTGCCTTCCCGGTTTACCGCGGTGAAAAAGATGAATGGGCGCTTCGTCACGCCGCCCGAGTACTGGACAATAGACAAACCTTGGGGATGTTCCCCGAAGGCACCCGCTCAAAAGGAAAGGGACTCAGTGTCGCCAAGACCGGCTCTGCCCGCCTCGCTCTGGACGCAAACTGTCCAATCGTCCCCATGGCAGTGGTCGGCACCGACAATTTTTTCAAGAATTTCCCGCATCGCACACAGGTGACTATAAAGATATTACCGCCCATTCTCCCAAAACCCGACGAAACTCCGCTGGCATTAATGGACCGGGTCATGTTTGCTCTTGCCGCCGAACTTCCCGCTGAAATGCGAGGTGTCTATTCAGAAGTGCCAAAAGGGTTTGAACAAAGCCGCAGATAAAACAACACCTGAAATGTGTATAATGACAAATATCGCAGATTCGGAGAATGCATCATGGCACAACAGAACAAAGTAGGGAGAAAACAACGACCGGCTGCAGGGAAATTGGTCCCTTTTCTTTCATACTCAAAACGTAACAGAAATCAAGTCCTTGAATTTGTGGAAAAACTAAAAACTGAAAACTGGATCGACCCCTGGTTTGATGAAGAGGATATTCTGCCTGGGCAGGTATGGGAAGTTACCGTGGTCGATGGCGTGCGGAATTCGCATGCTGTGCTCATCTTTCTTTCAACAGATGCCCTGGTTTCGGAAGGATTTTTTCATAAAGAAATTCGACTTGCAATGGATACTGCCGCTGAAAAACCGGAAGGCACCATTTTTATTATTCCCATTCGCCTTGATGATTGTGATGTTCCTGATATGCTGCGGAAATACCAATACGTGGACTACTTTGGCGGAGTCGAACAAAAAGAAAAAGTATATTCCAACCTGCTCCTCTCACTTAAGTTACGCGCTGCCAACTTGGGCATCAAGGCGTAAACCCAATTTTTAGGGCAGAGTCTGGTTCAGAGTTTCATCTTATAATCATTTTTACATCTTTACCGAAAGGTTATTTAAATGAAACTTAAGAATAAAATATTTTTACTGTTTGTGGCTTCCACCCTCTTTCTTCTTTCCTGCGGCGGGGATGAAGGCGCTGCGCCAGAGGTTTCTGGCACTGGGGCAGTTGAAACGATGGTGGCTGGCTTCTTTGCTACGCAGACCGCCATGTACACACCTCCGCCTACCAGTACAAACACCCCGCTTCCAACCAACACCCTTGTCCCCACTGCCACAGTGCCATCGAACACTCCGTTGCCGCCTGCCGCCACATGGAC
>JBAIYF010000535.1:0-2458 GCA_037916115.1 Anaerolineales bacterium | reverse complement strand
CGTGCGCGGGAACGCAGCACCACATCCTGCGATGGTTCAGGGACAGCCATTGCCCGGGCTTTGACGGATGTTTCAAGGATGGGGCGCAATTCGTCCCTGTATTCCGGGAAGCGTGCAAGGGCGGTTTCTATATCAACGCCTTCTTCGATCTCACGCAGGCAAAATTCAAGAGCATCAAACAAATTAGTCATGGTCCACCTCGCCAATCTCACGCTGCAACGCAGCCAGCGCACGGAATTGGAGAGCCTTCACGGCATTCACATTTTTATCCATTCGAGCGGCAGTTTCTTCAAGCGAATATCCCTGACCAAAACGCAGGGAAAGCACATCCTGTTGTTCGGGGGTCAACTTTGCATAGGCGCCGCGCACCAGGCGGTTCTCTTCGCGTTGATCCACTTCAGATGCGGGTCCCGGTGCGAGGTCTGGCAATGAGTCGGGGATTTCCTCTTCGGGTTTGCGGTATTTTTTGCGGAAGTAATCGGTCACCACGTGCGAAGCTGTCCCGATGAGCCAGCCTTTGAGGTTGGAATCAGGTCCACGTCCGACCTGAACCGCTTCGAGCAGGCGAATGAAGACATCGCTAGCAATGTCTTCTGCCAGGGTCTGGTCACCCACCCGGTAAAGTACGAACCGGTAGACCTCGGAAAAATATTGGTCGTAGATCGCGCCGATGGTCTTTGAGTCCAAATTATTGAGGCGCGGGACAGATGACTGTCCGGTGGTTGATGTCATTTTCATAATCCCGTTGGTCATAATGGTATCACGGCTCAATGACTTCAAAAAGAATTGCCTGTCCATCGCGATACACCTCTTTCAGGTTTGGATCTTTCTGCGCCTGGGCGATGAACCCGCCATGGTTCAGGTCGGTGTGGATGAAGCGCGCACCAAATCTTGTGCGGATGATCCCGGAAGGATTTGCCACTTCGCCGCGGGTGATGCTCACCCATTCATCGTACAGCGACGGATCGTAGATCTGAAGATATGTTGGGTCGAGCCCGATGAGATAGGTATTGCGTGTGTTGTAATAGAACAAACGCGGGAAGTCGTCCCAATCGGTTTGGAAGACAAGTTCGCCATATTCAGTGTTCATTGCCAGCCAGGCAGATGCGTTCGCATACAGGTCAAGCGGTTTGGATTGCGCCATCTGATTTTGCACCGCCGGTATCGACTTTGTAACGCCCAAAATCACGAGAAGCGCAAGTACGATCTGAGGGGCATAGGTCTGCACTTTGCCAGAAAGTTTCATCATGAAACTATTCTCAAAGTCCATCACGGCGCTCCAGGCGAAAGCGGTGAAGATCAGCGCGAACGGCGGGAAGTATTCCACAAAGCGGCGGGCTTCGAACATCATCGCTCCGAACATGAGGGCGGCGAGTAGCGCCGCAGCGGTACGGACGTTCATTTTGCGCCCGGTCAGACCGAGGGCAAAACTTCCGCTCACGAAAGCAAATAGGGCAAGCGGCGAATTATCCAGGAGCTGTCCCGTGTTGTAGGGATACCACTCATTGCCAACCCGGATGGATTCCTGCAACTGCAGTTTTTCAACAAAATGATGATAAGTAAAAATAAGGTTGTTCGGGAAATACGGGTTGACAACCAAGCCTGCCGCCAGCCCTCCCCCCACCCACAAAAGCGGGCGGTATTCCAGTCGTTTTTCCACTAGCAAGATCGCGGCACAATAAAGCCCGGCAAGCGCGAACATCAACGGGAAGGCGTTATACGTCCACACATAAAGAAAGGACAAGACCGCCAGATGTTTATATTTCCCTTCGAACATCCATGCCAATCCCAGTGCCAACATACCTAATGAAAGCGATTGTGCCCGTGAAATGGCCATGCGGTACAGGAACGCCTCGGAAACTCCAAGCAGGGCGAGCGCCCATAACCACGCAAAGGGTACCTTCTGCCGGTCAAGCAGATACCACACCGCTACGAACGCCAACGCCGAGAAGGTAACCGCAGCCCATTTTGCGCCTACGAGCAGATCACCAAACGTAAAAGGGATAAGCGCCACATGGTACAGGAAGTGATGGTCATAATAATCCTGCGCGTTCAAGATGCTCATGGGCAGCCAGGTAAATTCCGGCTTCAACCCCTCGGTGCGCATCAACCATGCCATTTTGATGTGATAGTAGCCGTCGTTATCGGGCAGATTCGGCGTTGAGAATTGAATGACCGCCATAACGACGGCGAATAAAATGAAGAGGATGATCGCTGTTGAGGTCTGCCGGGACATTAAAGTTCTCGCTTCCATCTGAAAGAGTCTGGGGTTTGCCCTCCCAGACTCTTTCTTGTGAATGAACTGCGGGCTAATTAGTCGTCGCTGCCGCCGCCAGAGCCGGAGTGATCGTCATCGCTGTCGTCATCATTTGAATTGCTGCTGTTGGAATGATCATCATTACTGTTATCGTCGTTCGAGTTGTCATCGTTCGAGTTGCCATTGGTCAATGCAGAACCG
>JBAIYF010000534.1:0-2241 GCA_037916115.1 Anaerolineales bacterium | reverse complement strand
TCGGTAAAGATGTAGGAGCCGAGCCAGAGAATGGCGGCATCGTCCACCACGCCAATGACGGGCAGGACGACGTTGGGGGCAAGGTCGGCGGGCATGATCAGGTAGGCAAACGCGCCAAGCGGAACGAGTTTGGCGAGGAAGCTTACACGGCGGTCACCTAACAGGCGCAGGATAAGTTTGAATTGATTGGTAAGGTTGCGGATCACGCCGCCCTGCTGATTGACAATGATGTCGGAGGCTTTTTTCTCGGTCATTTTGTTCTCCTTTGGTATGTGAGTTGATTATATTCTGAATTCATTTGCGGTTGTTTATCGCTCATTAATGTACGAATTCGGAGACGATTGGGTGCATTCGTAATGTATATCATAAGCAGATGTGATTTTCCTTTGTAACTTTTTCAAATTGTAAACATCCAACGGTATGATGGAAAAGGTGGAGCCTGAACACCATGCCGCCATTTTTTTGATGTGATAACCAGGGCAATGGAAGTTGTGTGAAAGAGAGGTTCACTTTTTTTAGTACAATGACTTCATGCCTTACCTGATCGATGGACACAACCTGATTCCCAAACTGGGATTGCGCCTCGATGACCCGGATGATGAACTTGAACTCGTGCGCCTCCTTCAAGACTTTGCACGGATTCGGCGCCAACCGGTCGAAGTCTACTTTGACGGCGCTCCCGCTGGGCAGGCTGGCTTGCGCAAGTATGGCAGCATCAAGGCGCACTTCATACGTCAGGGCGCCACTGCAGATGCTGCGATCCGTAAACGGCTTGAGACCATGGGCAGGGAAGCAAGGAACTGGACGGTGGTTTCTTCAGATCATGAAGTGCAGCGCGCCGCAAAAATTAACCAGGCATCTGTGCTGACAGCAGAGGAGTTTAGAAGTCTTCTCCAATCCACACTTGCATCGAATGCCGCCTCAAGCACGGAAGATAAACCGCTTTCTTCACGGGAAGTGGAGGAGTGGTTAAGAATATTTAGAGAGGAAGATTAGAACTTTGGCGGGCTAGTACTTTTGTCTGATATGCTTTTAATGTAATTCGGACAAAAAAGGTGTATATTGACCCTAACGACACCTGCCCTCCCCTTTATTGGTATTTGGTGTCAACCGCCGTGCCGTTCAGCATGTCCCCCCCATGCTGACGGGCGGCGGTAACTTTTTAAGTTGCCTTACGCGAATTGACCGTAGGGGCAACCCTTTCTTTTTGATCGGCGTTGCGTCCAGACTTGGCGGGTCGCCCCTACTGATGTGGGGACAAGGCTATAATCGCTTTATGACCACGATCTTTACCTACGTCCCTTCGCGTGAACATGCATTCCCAGACCATCCTGAACGACCCGGCAGGCTGGATATTCTGGAGCCGCGTTTGGATTCTTTCGGGGCCGAACAGGTTGCTGTCGTCTGTGCGACGGAAGAAGACCTGATGCAGGTACACCCGGCAACGATGATCCGTGACGTGCAGCAAGCCTGCGCCGAAGGACCGGGCATCATCGATTATGCACCGACCTTTGTCACCCCAACCTCTTATGAAGATGCCACGCTTGCGGTGGGCGGCGTGTTGACCTGCGCCCGCGCTGTGATGAATGGCGATGCACAAAACGGTTTTGCGATTGTCCGCCCGCCCGGACATCATGCCGAGCCGGATCGGGCAATGGGGTTCTGTCTCTTTAGTAACATTGCCATTGCGGCAAAAGACCTGCTCTCTAATGGTGCGAAGCGGGTGATGGTCATCGATTATGACGCGCATCATGGCAATGGTACGCAGGCTTGTTTGTTGAACGAAGAGCGTACGGGGTTTATTTCCACGCATCAGTGGGGTATTTACCCCGGCACCGGCTGGCTGGACGATGCTCCCCATGCGAAGAACCGCCTGGTCAATGTGCCGCTTCCGGCGTATGCGGGGGATGCCGCTTTTGCACGCATTGCAGATGAGGTGTTCGAGCCCATGGTGCAGAAATTTCAGCCGGAGATGCTGTTGATCTCGGCGGGCTTCGATGCGCATTGGAATGACCCGCTCACATCCCTGGGACTTTCTACGCGCGGGTTTTATGATGTTTCCAAAAAACTGGTCGAGATGGCGGGCGAGTACTGTAAGGGCAAGATCGTCTTTGTGCTCGAAGGCGGTTACGACCCGAATAACGTCGCCAACGGAGTGGCAGCCGTTTTCGATGCGCTGACCAGCCGTCCCTTAGGAAAAGAAGCGGGCGATGCGTCCCCGTATAAAGAGCCGGATCTTTC
>JBAIYF010000533.1:0-5561 GCA_037916115.1 Anaerolineales bacterium | reverse complement strand
TCGAAGCCGCCCGCAGCGGATTCCGCGTGCTCGTCACCGCCAACAACCCGGTCACACGCTTCCTGCTGGAAACTTCCGCCGACCCGCCCGCCCACGCCGACTTTGTCGCCGCGCTCGCCGACCTGGGTGCAACCAAAAAAGCCGACGAACGACTCGAACAACACCTGCAAGCGTTGTATCTCACCCAATGCGAAAAATGCGAAACGCGCATTCCCGCCCAAGCCTTCCTCTGGCGCAAAGGCGAGGATGTGCCCTACGCACGCATCTACGAGTGCAAGCATTGCGGCGACTCTGGCGAACGCCCCGCCACCGACGAAGACAAGGACATTGCGCTCCAAATTCAAGCCACAGATACCCTGCACCGCACACGCCTATTTGAGCGTGTCGTTTCGTTAAGAGACGAAGACCGCATCTACGCCGAAGAAGCGATTGAGCATTACCTTCCACGTCCGCTGTATGTGATCGGCACAATACTGAACAAACTGGATGGCATGACCCTTGCCCCCGTCCGCAAACGCGCGTTGACGGCTCTACTGCTGCTGGTTTTTGATGCGGGCAACACACTTTGGGCACACCCGGCAGGACGCCCCCGCCCAAAACAATTGAGCACGCCGAATCAATTCCGCGAGAACAATCTGTGGGAAATGCTCGAGCGTGGCATCGGCTTGTTTGCAGAGTCAGGCTCACCCGTCCCGCTTGAAGCGTGGCCCAATAAAATTCCAGAGACTGGCGGCATCTGCGTCTATGAAGGTCGTCTCAAAGACCTTGCGCACGAAGTCAAAAAAGAGATTCCCATTGCGGCGGTGATCGGCTCCATCCCTCGACCCAATCAGGCGTTCTGGACTCTTTCGGCGTTGTGGGCGGGCTGGCTGTGGGGCAAAGACGCAGTGGAGCCGTATAAAACCGCCCTGCGCCGCAGACGGTATGACTGGGCTTGGAACGCCACAGCGCTTTCAGCGATGTTCTCGCATTTGAACGATCTGCTTCCAGATGGCGTACCCGTCTTTGGCGTATTGCCCGAACCCGAAGCTCCCTATATGACCTCGGCACTCACCGCCGCGCAAGCCGCCGGGTTTCAATTGGAGAGTGTTGCCCTGCGCACCGAACACGACCCGGCGCAAGTCCTTTGGAAAAGTGGGCAGAAAAAGAAACCTGCCGAGATGGAGGTTGAGCACATCCGCAAGGCGATGCAGAACCACCTCACAGAACGCGGTGAACCGGCGGGATATTTGTATCTGCACACAGCGGGGTTGATCGCACTTGCGGAAAAGAACGCGTTGAAACAGGATAAGGAAGAGTTCGATTTCACGCTGCGCAAAACGCACAACGCCATGGAACAAGCGTTAAGAGGCACGCATCTCTTCGTGCATCATTCCACCGGCGAAGGTGTGGATACCGGCACCTGGGACCTCGCCAAACCCGCACACAGCGAATCACTTTCAGACCGCGCGGAAGTTGCCATTGTCAATTTCCTGCAGAAGAGTCGCAGCACTATTTTTCTGGAGGTTGAGAGTGAGTTGAACGCCCAATTCACAGGTCTGATGACCCCCTCGAAAAGTTTGATCTATGCTGTGTTGAATTCCTATGCCCAAAAAGACGGCGGCGCCTGGACCCTGCGTGAAGAAGATGCGGCTTCAGCGCGGCGCGAAGAAATGAGAAAGGTCTTCTCACAGTTGGAAGAGCTCGGCAAACGCTTGGGATTCAACACCAAACGCGAAGACAAATTAATGATCTGGTTGGAGAACGGCAAGCCCGCGCGCAAATTCCATGTAATGGCTTCGGCATTGATCCACCGCGCGCTCGAACACGACGACGAGCAGACCGTCATTGTCATTCCCGGTGGGCGGGCGGCGCTGATCGCCTACAAACTGGAACGCGACCCATCTCTCAAACAAAAGATAAAAAAATACAGGCTGGCAAAATACCGCCTGCTGCGCAGTCTGCTCGACCTGCCCATCCTCACCCGCGAAACCTTCAACGAACAACTCGCCAGCGACCCGGTGGAAAAAGAGACCGGGCAAATGATGATGTTCTGATCCAGGCAATGGTCATTGAAATTCATTCTTCACCACAGATGAACACCGATAAATTGGATATAAGAGCAAGCTCATCTTTTCATTCATCACCAAATCGGCGTTAATCTGTGTTTATCTGTGGTGAATTTCGATCTATAAAATAATCTCTTATGAAAAAAATCCTACCCCTGTTTTTCTCCATCCTCCTATCCGCCTGCATCTCTGTGGAAACGCAGCCCACCAAAACGCCCGCCCCGGCAGCGTTCATCACCGCAACCCTGCCGCCCACCAAAGTCGGTTACGTTTCTGCCACGCCATCTGCCACCCCCGCCATCACCCTCACGCCCACCTTCGCCGTCACCATCGACCCGGACTGCCGCGACAGCGCCGTCCTCGTCCGCGATGTGACCATCCCCGATGGAACGATCCTGCGCCCCGGCGAAACCTTCACAAAAACCTGGGAATTCATCAACAATGGAAGCTGCCCATGGTATGGATATTTGCTCAAATTCGCCGCGGGCGATCAGATGAGTGCGCCTCTTTCCGCTCCCATACCTGTTACGCTGACGAAGGAACTGGTGCAAGTCTCTGTCCAACTCACCGCGCCCTCGGCAAACGGAACATACACAGGCTACTTCACGCTCAACGACCCGAACGGCAAAGACGTGCCCATTGGCATCGAAAAGACCTTCTGGGTGAAGATCATCGTCGGCAGCGGCGGGACGGCTCCGCAAGCGACTTCATCAGGCAATGTCAACACACCGTCCGTTTCCACCGGTGCAAATTGCAGTTATACGCTCAACGCCGGGTATGTGGCACAGATCGCCGCCGCCATCAACGCGGAACGGGTCAATGCCGGGCTGTCCGAGTTGACCATCAACCCCACACTGACCGAAGCCGCCCAAGCCCACGCCGTAGATATGGCGTGCAGCGGGCGTATCAGCCACACCGGCTCGGATGGCTCTTCTGCCTACGGGCGGATTCAAGCCATGGGCTACACCCCTTCCTACTACGAAGAGATCATCTACGGCGGCGGAGGTCCGCAGGCGGCAATGACGTGGTGGCTGAACGACCAGGTCCATCGCGACGCCATCCTCAACCCCAAATCCACTGAAATGGGGGTCGGGTATGCCTATTTTGCAAGCGGTTCCTATGGCGATTATTTTGTAGTTGAGTTGGGAAGACCGTAAAAGAGACAGCAAACGCAAAGTGCAAAGTCCCCGCAAGTTTGTTGTAAACCTCCAGCAAGTTTTACCTCTATCAATTCCCCCAAAGGTATCATAGAATGAATTAGTAATTATTGACTCAAGCAAGCCATAAAAAAAGGAGTAATAACATGAAGAAATTGTATTCAACGATCTTTGTTCTCCTAACTCTACTGGCACTGACTACAGGGACCGTATTTGCGGGTTCGGTCGTCGGCATGAGTGTTACCAATGGCGGCGGCGGACCCACCTTCACCTTCACGGTCACCGGCGAGTTCTCACCCAGTGAACTCAAGGATGGGTTCGTGCAAATGGGAGATGAAACCTTCCCCCTTGATTGCGTTCAAAGGGATGCCACTACCATCGTTTGTCATGCCTCCAAAAAAGCGGATGGTAACGTCCTTGTTGGCTTTGGCGGCGCACGCTTCTGGACCGAAATGCCTGAACCTCAAGGTCCTGCAACCAAAGAAAATTGCTACACACTTTTCGATTTAGTCCACGGGCAACAGGGATGGCAACCGTTCGGCGAGTACTGCATGGACCGTGAAGCCGTCGTTGGTGACACCTATGTAACCTACAACCCATATGTGAACCAAGCAGACTGGACTTACTTCTACTTACTTTCCGCCCCCGATCCAGGTATCTATGGGAACAACCCTGGCAACGGGTTCTACCCCATAACTGCAAACTAAAAAAGTTACACCGAATCTCATTGAAACAGCCTTGCTTTAGAATGCAAGGCTGTTTTTCTATCGCCCCCACCTTGGCTGCCAATCGGAGATGCGGTTAGGCATGTCTATTTTGCAAGCGGTTCCTATGGCAATTATTTTGTAGTCGAGTTGGGAAGACCTTAGGTGAAAGGCTGAGAACAGAATTTTTTTGTTGCTTTTGGAAAATATACGCATGATAAAATCAGAGAAAGTTCATCCCAATTGTTTTTTTGCAGGAGAGGTTATGCGACAGTTTTTAGCAATCGTATTGTTGGTTTCGGTATTAATGGGTGTATTCACAGAGACGGCTTTTGCCAGCTCGGTATTGGACATGTCAGTATCCAATGGCGGGGGTGGACCTACTTTTATATTCACGGTCAGCGGTGATTTTTCAAAGATCAATGGAACTGTTCAGGTGGAAGGCGGCGACTCGTTCCCATTGTATTGCCGCCAAACGGACGAAACCACCGTGATCTGTCATGCCACCAAAAAGATCACCGGGCAGAATGTAGTCGTCAACTTTGGCGGAGCGAAGTTTTGGGTAAACGTGCCCCTGCCCAGCATTGAAAGCAACAACAATAGCGGCAACAGCCAGTATTGCTATAACGTTTATGGTTGGAACAAAGATATTTTCTCCGGTCCAACCGATTGGGTTTTGGCTGGAACTCACTGCCAAAATGCGCCAGCAAATTATGGAGACAGTATTGAATTTGTATATATAAATAATGTAGCGGTTGTTGGACCCCCAGTTAATACGTATTACTATGATAGTAGAGGCACAAAAAGTTGTGGCTTTAGCGATTATGGGGATGCATATTACTACTACAGTTTCATTCTTGTCTGCTAGCAAAGAAAATTTATCTTGTAAATAAAAGTAAAGGGCGTCTCAGTAGAGACGCCCTTTACTTTTTTACCTCCCCCACCTCGGCTGCCAATCCGAAATTGGACTGTTCGTTAGCCTCGTCAACCCTGTCCCATCGGGGCGGATGATGTAGAGTTCGTTGTTGCCATCGCGAAAAGACGTGAAGACGATCCAGTTTCCGTCCGGAGACCAGGAGGGACCGAGGTTGTCGCCGCCGTCGGTGAGTTTGAGCAAGCCGCTGCCGTCCACGTTGATGATGTAGATGTCCCGGTCGCCTTTTTCGCCGCGATAGAAAGCAAGGCGGGTTCCATCGGGCGACCAGGTGTTACGTCCGCCCATGTTGTTGAGGTCGGTGACCTGTTGAATGTTCGAGCCGTCAGCGTTCATCACAAAGAGTTGACGCGCACCGGCACGCGACGAAGCGAAGGAGATCATCGAACCATCCGGCGACCATGAGGGGTCGATGTCGTCTCGGTTGGTGATGCGTTTGACGTCTGAACCATCAGGGCGCATCTTCCAGAGACCATCGCCGTTCTTGGTGAAGACGATCCACTCGCCATTGGGGGAAAGTTCAGGCGCGTAGAGCGAGCCAAGTCCGTTCGTGAGTTTGGTCAGGTTGTTCCCAAAGATGTCGATCGAATAGATTTCGTAATTGCCGCTCTCGCGTGAAGAGAAGAAGACCATCTGCCCGTCGGGGGAAATGGATGGGTAGAAGGCCGTCGCTTTGAAGTTGGTGAGTTGGATTCGTCCGCTGCCGTCGGCGTTGAGC
>JBAIYF010000532.1:0-1695 GCA_037916115.1 Anaerolineales bacterium | reverse complement strand
TTTCTCAAGGCGATGGTTCGAATTCTGCCTTTGTTTGGTAAGGACCCCGCCAAGTGGGGGCGTAACGGCGACATTAACCTCAGAGAACTCGCTGAAGTGGATTTCCCCGTGCATGTCCGTTTGGATGTGCGCAAGGTGGCGGGAATCAAACGTCACGCCAGCGAGCAGCATGCTTCACAGGGCGGCAGACAAATGAACCGCGGCTTCTTCGGCATTGTGCGCAAGGTCTTCGGTGAGCGTGAAGAATTCATGCGCGCCCACCCGCCCGTAAATGGCGAATTCAAGCGCAAGAGTGATCTGTTCGACGGAATTGAATAATTCATTGACTACAGATGATACAGCTTCATCTGTAGTTTTTCTATATGACCTCTTTCAATTACAGTTCACATCCCCAGGAAATTCTTTTCGGCGCAGGCTCGCTTTCACGCCTGCCTGAGATGATTCGCAAATTCGGCTGGCAAAAGGTGATGCTGATCACGAGCCGTTCCATGCGCGAGAATGGACGCTTGCAGCAGGTTCACAAAATGCTGGGTGGGCATTTGGAAGCCATTGTGGACAACGTCCAGCCGCATGTGCAGGATACGCAGTTGCAGCCCATTCTTGCTGTTGCAGAAGAGTCAGATGCTGATGTTGTCATCGGCATGGGCGGCGGCAGTGCCGTGGGTATGGCAAAGGCTGTTGTTTCGGCGCTGCGCAAGGAAGACCGCTATGTTTCCGTGGCGGCGATTCCCGTCACGTATGCCGGTTCCGAGATGACGCCCGTCTATGGGGTGACGCACACGCGTGAAACCCCTCCGCGCAAAGTGACCGTTAACGACCCCGCGATCGTGCCGCGTCTCGTCATCTACGACCCCGAACTCACCCTCGACCTGCCCGCGGATGTGACCGCTTCCACCGGCATCAACGCGTTCGCGCACTGCGTCGAGGCGTTGTACTCGCGGACGAAAAATCCGCTTTCGAGTGCCGCGGCGGTGGATGGTATTCGTCACATCCACGCTTCATTGTTGGATTGCGTACAGGATGGAAGGAACTTATCGGCGAGAAGTGAGATGCTGCTCGGCGCGCATCTGGCTGGACTTTCGCTTGCTTCTGTTTCTATGGGGCTTCACCACGGTTTGTGCCACGTCCTCGGCGGGACGGCTTCCGTGCCGCACGGCGTGGCGAATGCCATCGTCCTGCCGCATGTCATCCGCTTCAACGCCGATGCGACTTATGAAGAATTGCTGCCCGCCGCCCGTGTGATGGGAATTTCTGAAACGGGTCTGAGCCCCATTGGTGTGACTCGCGCGATGGCAGATGGAGTCTCTGCCTGGGTGGGGAAGATGCGACTTCCGCAGCGTCTGCGCGAGGTGGGCGTACAGGAATCCGACCTGCCAAACCTGGCGGAGATCGCTTTTCAGAGCAAAACCGTGCAGAACAATCCCAAACCGATCGCGGAATCCGGTCAACTGTTATCTTTGTTAAGCGCTATGTGGTAAGGTCACACCGGATGGGTGCATCTGTTCCGTGAAAATAAAATTGGAGAGAGAGATGTCTAAAATTCAAACGCAAGGCGTTCATCATATTACGTTAGTGGGTTCCAATCGCGAGGCGATCATTGACTTTTATCAGGGCGTGCTGGGCATGCCGATGGTCTTCGAGCAGCCGAACTTGGATGTGCCCGAAGAAAATCATCTATACTTTGACCCCGGCGAT
>JBAIYF010000531.1:0-1689 GCA_037916115.1 Anaerolineales bacterium | reverse complement strand
TGCGATATTTACTATGACCCAAAGGACAATAAAAAATGTAATGAATAAGGGGATATTGTTAGGAGGGAAGAGTTTCGTGGTCAGCCAGTCAAAACCATAAGCTGAATAACGCCCGCTCCAGGTGATACGCCAATACCAGATTGAACGGAGTAATCCCAATCTTTCGGCATAGTAATATGAACACAGGCTGTCTCCCAACAAGCGGTTGAACCATCCAATGTAAGCATACATTCCCAGCGCAAGTACAGTTGACACAAGGCTAATTAAGTACGGGATATCAAAGAATTTATGACGATTCTGATCCATTTTTGGAAACCTCTTAGGTTTGATTGCCTACTAAAAAATATATCACCCGCAATTTTAGATGAAAAAAATTTGTGCTTTTATAGGAATTATACTGAAAATACCTGTATTCACAGGGCTGGTATATTACTTTGCTTTACAGTAAAATAGAACACTCGTTCACTCAAAAGAAAAGACGAATCCCATGGAATTCAAACTCAAAGCTCCCTTTCAACCGATGGGCGACCAGCCCGAAGCCATCCGCGGACTTGTGGATGGCGTGAATCGTGGTCTCAAACATCAGGTATTGCTTGGCGCCACGGGTACCGGCAAGACCTTTACCATCGCGTCTGTGATCCAACAACTGCAGAAACCAGCTCTCATCATGGCGCACAACAAAACACTTGCTGCCCAGTTGTATGCCGAGTTCAAGGAATTCTTTCCTGAAAATGCGGTTTCGTATTTTGTCTCATATTACGATTATTACCAGCCCGAAGCCTACGTCCCCCGGCATGACCTGTTCATTGAGAAAGAGACCCAGATCAACGAAGAGATCGAGCGTTTACGCCTCGCCGCAACGACCTCGCTCATTTCGCGGCGCGATGTGATTATCGTCGCTTCAGTCTCGTGTATCTATGGTTTGGGTTCGCCTGAAGAATTTGGCAAAGGCACGGTGACCCTCAAAGTGGGCGAGATCTACCGCCGCAATGCTCTGTTGCGGCAGTTGATCGAGAGCCAGTACCAGCGCAACGACATGGAACTGCGCCCGGGTACTTTCCGTGTGCGCGGCGATACGCTGGAGATTGTCCCGGCGTATGAGGAGAAGAAAGGTTACAAGATCACCTTCTTTGGCGACGAGGTCGAACGCATCATGCAGTTCAGCCCGTTGACCGGCGAGATCTACGAAGAGCCGCAAGAGGTCTCTATTTACCCTGCCAAGCAATTCCTCACCGATCAGGAGCGCCTCAAAGACTCCATCAAAAATATCGAAGCGGAGTTGGAGGAGCGCCTTGCCCTCTACAAGAGCCAGGGCAAGTTCCTTGAGGCGCAGCGCATCGAACAACGCACCCGCTATGACCTGGAGATGCTCAAAGAGGTCGGTTATTGCTCCGGCATCGAGAACTACTCGCGCCATCTGGATGGACGTGCGCCCGGCTCCCATCCCTGGACCTTGATCGACTTCCTGCCCAGTGATTATTTGCTTGTGCTCGATGAGAGTCACATGACCGTGCCACAGATCCGCGGCATGTACAACGGCGACCGCGCCCGCAAAGAGACACTGGTGGAGTATGGCTTCCGCCTGCCTTCTGCTTTGGATAATCGCCCGCTCAAGTTCGATGAGTTTGAGCAAGTGATGGGCTCCACGATTTACACATCTGCAACGCCTGCCGAATACGAGATCAAACA
>JBAIYF010000530.1:0-4847 GCA_037916115.1 Anaerolineales bacterium | reverse complement strand
TGGTCAAAATAAAACCAATCCTTGTAGGGCGAGCCGTTCCCGTTCTCAAGAACATGGTGGAACTGCCAAAATCCACGCGAGGCATGATTGAAAACCCCATCCAATATGATGCGAATTCCCATGCTATGGGCTTTTTCTAAATGATGTTCGAATGCTTTGTTGCCGCCAAGTAGTTCGTCCACTGCAAAATAATCGAAGGTGTGATAACGGTGATTGCTTGCCGAAGCAAAAATAGGATTTAAGTACAACGCATTTATGCCAAGGTCTTTTAGGTAATCAAGTTTGTCTGCAACACCGTACAGATCGCCGCCTTTGAATCCAAACGGGGTGGGCGGTGTATCCCAATCCTCGAATTGGAACTTTCCATTCATTTTTTCACTGCGGGCAAAGCGGTCTGGAAAGATCTGGTAAAAAACGGCGTCTTGTACCCAGGATGGAGTGGTTGTCATTGCTGATTACGTCCTTTTTAGTAGAATTACCTCAGAATGGAGGCTTTATGGAATCTGATTTTGATAAATTAGACCCGGATATGCGTATGGCAAAGCAGTACGCCCTGGGGTCTGCCGCTTTAGGTTTAGTCAGTTTATGCGCCGGGATCATACCTGCTTGCGGGGGCAGTTTGGCAATATTGGGTGTGATTCTGGGAATACTCAGTTTGCGACTTGAGCAAAGTAAGACCGCCTCGGCAGGAATTGGACTTTCTGTACTGGGTTTCCTGATTTCGCTGACCTATGTGATCGTCCAATTATATTTCGCTTCCTGAAGTTTACTTGATCAATAGAATGAGCGTCTGATAGGGGGCAAGCTCTGGTATTGGCTGGTAATTTGTGAACACCCCGTTTGTGATGGTGAGTTCTACAGGTTGCGCTTCGCCAAGAAGATTGACTGGCATAGCGGTTCCATCGTCAAGTAAGGGCGTTTCGAGGCTAAGTTTATACTCCACTACAGGCTCATTCTTCAAGTTTGCAAGGATGAGAATATGTTCGTCGCCATAACTTCGCAAAAGGGCATATACGGCTGTGCCGCCAGTTTCCACCAAAACCGCATCTCCATAAAGGAGGGCCGGATATTCACTGCGAAGTTGGATCAGCCTTTTGTAGTGGTTCAACAGTGAGTTGGGGTCTTCAAGTTGGGCGGTGACGTTCACTGTTTGATAATCTGCGTTAATGGCACGCCAGGGGGTACCGGTGGTGAAACCCGCGTTATCTTCTGCTGACCATTGCATGGGGACACGGATATCCTCATCGGGTTTTTTACCGGTCATACCGATCTCTTCACCGAAATAAATATAAGGAGTACCGGGCATGGTGAGCAGCATGGTGGCGGCGGTCTTTGCTTTATCGATATTGCCGCTGAAAACGGACATCACCCGGTTTTGATCGTGGTTGGTGAGGAATGTAGCGTAATTAAAGTCGGGTGTATCCTGAAAGGCGAACTTGAAGGCGCTGGTGATGCCGGTGTTCGACCCGCCATTCACGCTATTCATAATCCCACTGGACATTTCAAAATTGAAGATGTGGTCTAGTTCTGTGCCGGTATATTGCTTTACAACGGATGAGCCCGCACCATACACTTCTCCGATGGTATAGGCTTGGGGATTGCTCGCCTTGTAGGTTTGGAAATATGTTTGCAGCCAGGCGTGCGTAGCGGGTGTATTTTCCAATTTGCCGTCTTCTTCGATCAAATGTTTGACCGCGTCGATGCGGAAGCCATCTACGCCGATTTCGTTCAGCCAATAGTCGTTGATTTTGAGCATGGCTTCGGTCACAGCCGGGTTGGTGTAGTTCAGGTCGGGCATGCCGCTCCAGAAGAAGCCGTAATAATAGCCATTCTGTCCCTGATGCCAGTTGCCCGCGCCGGGAGAATCAGCCCAGACGTAGAAGTCACGGTAGGCGGAGTCCAGGTTGGCGTTCGCATCTTTGAACCAAGGGTGCTGGTTTGAGGTGTGGTTGATGACAAGGTCAATGATGATGCGGATATCCCGCTTATGGGCTTCGGTGAGTAGGTTTTTGAAATCATCCATCGAACCATATTGCGGGTTGACATTGTAATAATTTAATACATCGTAGCCATGATAGGATGGCGAAGGATGAATAGGCATGAGCCAGATGGCATTCACGCCGAGGTCTTCAAGGTAATCCAGTTTGGCGGTGATGCCGTTAAAGTCGCCGATGCCGTCGCCGTTTGTGTCGTAAAAGGAGCGGACGAAAATCTCGTAGAAGACTGCGGTCCGCCACCAATCGAGTTCGGGGGAAATCGCTTCAGGTGTGGCTGTGGCTTGGTCTGTTGGAACAGGTGCGGGTGAGGGTGAGGCGCAGGCTGCTAGAAAGGATAAAAGCAGCAGAGTGGAAAAAAATCTTTTGAGCATGAAAAAATCCGGGGTAAAAAATTTCCCCTCCCTCTTGAACAAAGGGAGGGGAAGAATGCTGTTGTAAGTATCTTAGCCTTTGACGCTGCCAGTGGTGAGACCGCCGACAATGTTCTTTTGCAGGGCGATGTAGACCACGGCAACCGGGAGGGCAACGATGACTGCCATGGCGGCGAAGCGGTTCCACGGAATGGCGTTAGCGTATTGACCTGTCATGTTGTAGAGGGTCATGGCGAGGGTGTAGTCTTTGGGTTGTGATAGGAATAGCCAGGTGAGAACAAATTCCTGCCAGTGTCCTATGAACCCAAGGAAAAAGGTGACTGCAAGCTGCGGCACTGCCAGCGGAATGACGATTTGCCAGAAAGTTTGATTGGCATCTGCGCCATCGATGGCGGCGGCTTCTTCAAGTTCGCGCGGAATCGTGTCGAGGTAACCTTTGAGGTTCCACACTGCGAAAGGCAGAGCAGAGGCGGTCATGGCGATACCGACGCCGAAGAGCGAGTCGCGCAGGTTGAATTGCAGTTTGCCTTTGCTACCATCGGCGCATTCGGTAAATGGCAGGATTGCGGTTGCGCCATCCTTGCATTCCTTGACTTGTACCTGGTTGAGAAGTAGATACAGCGGTGTACTTAAGCCGACTGCTGGCATCAGAAGCGGGATGAATACCAACACCATTAACACTTCCCGCATTTTGAATTTGAAGCGCGAGAAGGCATAAGCGGCGCTGACGGCAATGCCGAGAGCGACAACACCCACGCCCATGGAGAGAACAAAACTGTTTCGCAGTAGTTCGTTGAAGGTAACCGGGTTGCCAGTGGGACGATCGAGTACCTGTTTGTATGCTACGAAGGAGATTTCTTTTGGAATGAGTTGCAACTGTGAGGGACGTCTCTCGCTGGAGCTAAGCGACATGGTGATGATGTACATGATGGGGAACATCACCGAGGCGAGAATTGCAAGGGCGAGAACCTGTAGAAGCAGTTGACGCCAAAGCGGGAGGCTGCGTCCACCACTCTGCCCGGACGTGTTCATGTTGAGGATGCGGACAATGATGTTCTTTTGAGTTTGATTTTGAGCAGTCATTTTACGCCTCTTGGTAGTTCTGGGTGGCGCGGGTAATGCGGTTGGTGATCAGGAATACGACCAATGCCACGCCAAAAATGATCACGGCAAATGCCGCCGCCACACCATACCAGCGCAGGTTGCGGACAAGGTTGTACGCGAATGTGACAAGCAGTTCGGTTGAACGTGCCGGACCGCCTCCTGTCATGAAGAACACGAAATTAAATAAGTTGAAAGACAATGTAAAGCCGTACACTGCGGCAGGGATCATGGCAGGGCGCAGCAACGGGACGGTAATGCCCCAGAATTGCTGGGAGCCGGTCGCGCCGTCAATGGAGGCGGCTTCGTATAAGTCTTTGGGGATGGATTGCAATGCACCGGTTGCTACAACGGACATGAAAGGCCAGCCGAGCCAGAAATTTGCGATCATCATGGCGTAGTATGCCAATGTGAGCGGGGCTCCCGGTAAAAAGCCGGGGATGGGAGGTTTGACATCTTCGAACCAACGGATGTAAACGGGACCGGTTCCTCCAAAGAGTGTCATTGAGATATTGGTAAGAAGCTGATTCATAGCGCCGTAGCGTTCGTCGAAAATATTCGTCCACACGGTTGCGACGACCAGCGGGGGAACAACCACAGGCAGAATGTAGGCTGCACGGTAAAGACGTTTGAACCAGAGTCCTTCTGTATTGAGCAGTGTGGCGATCAATACTCCGGCAGGTACATGCAGGATCACATTGCTGAGCGCCCACCAGAAATTAAATTCCAGTACACGAAAAAAATTGAAATTCTCAACAGGCAGGGCTGCCGTGAAAATATCAATGTAATTCTTAAGACCAATGAATTCCAAATCGGGTGATTTAAGCCCGAGTAACAGGTGCTTGGATTCGAAGTTTGTGAATGAAATGATGACCTGATAGATCAGCGGATAAAACGTGATCACCCCCATGATCAGAAATGCGGGGAGCAGGTAAACATATGGCAGGACCGCACTCATCATTTTTGTTTTTTTGAAAGAAGACTTTACAACTGCCATGATCATCTCCTCGTTCTAATTTTCATTTTCCCTAATGGGAGGGAGCGGGCAGTTGGCTGCCCGCTCCCATTATTACAAAAGATTTGCTTTACTTGGTAGCGCCTTCGAAGGCGGTCTTGACCCAGTCAGCAGCCGGGGTTCCGGCATCGAAGACCTGGTCGGTACCGCAGAAGTTACCCCAGTAGTTGCCCATGGCTTCCACCTGCGGGCGGAAGTAGGCGGTGGAGAAGGCATCGAGCAGACCCTGGATGAGCGGGTCGGTCACTTCAACGGTGGTGTTGGCAGGAACGTGACCAGCTTCGTCCATCATCATCTGGGAAGCGGCGGTGTTGGTCAGGTAGAGAGCGACTTCAATCGCAGCTTCGGTGTTCTCGCTGTTGG
>JBAIYF010000529.1:0-4713 GCA_037916115.1 Anaerolineales bacterium | reverse complement strand
CGTATGCCTGTTCAAAATTTCGCCGTATCGTTTCAATGCGAGCCAGCGCAGCAAGTGTTGCAGACCCGGCTTGGACATTTCTCGGGTCAACGCGAAAATACGCCAGCGCCTCCAACAGCGGGCGCTCCGCAGACGCGACCTCGTTGTAGTTCAACAAGGTTTCCCCTTCGGCATAATTAGCAAGAGCCAGCCCTCTTTCATCTTTCAACGAAGAGAAAATTGCGGCTGCTTCACGCGTGATTACAGGGGTAAAACGGCGCAGTGGGTCCAGCCGTAAGGAAAGCGCATATTGTGTAAGAGCATATCCGCGCGCCGGTGTCGCCTTTTGCGCCTGTGGATGGGCACATAACTTTTCCAGCCAGCCGCGGATCTCTGAATACATTTGACGCGCAGACCAATAGCGGTACACAGCCGCCCCCAGCAGCATACCGTCCTCAATATCCCCTTTGTGCAGCGCCCAGCCAAACGCCGCCCGGACATTATCCACTTCCGGGTCGAATTGTCGTAACAACTCCACTTGATTTGCGGTACCGGAGGAAAGCTGCTCATCCATGGCGGCGGCAATACGAAGCATGGTTTTCAAGTGGCGGGAATTCAACGCCTCCAGTTCAGCTTCGGCTTCGCATCGTGCAAGAGCAAATTCACGCAAGGTTTCAAGCATGCGGTAACGGGTGACCCCGCCACTGTGCGTTACGGTAATAAGCGAACGGCGCTTTAATGAATCGATCAACCCATATACAATATCTGTGGCACTAATTGGCAATGGCTGCAGTTGATCAATACCAACCTGCTCGGTGTGCAGGTCTTCTCCGCCATACCCACCCGCTACAGACATGGCAGACTCAAATGACCACCCGCCAGAAAATACACCCAAACGGCGGAAAAACATTTGCTCGGCGGGTGTCAGTAATTTATAGCTCCAGTCGATCAGGGCATATAACGTCTGCTGGCGCGGAGGGCGCATATCATCATTCAAATGCAGAGACTCGAATTGCCGTTCAATGCGTTTTGCAACATCTTCCACAGGCATGGCGCGCAACAGGGTGGCAGCCAATTCCAACGCAAGGGGGATGCCATCCAATCTGCGGCAAATACTGGTGACATGCCCGGCATTGTTTTCGGTCAATTCAAAGCTGGAGTTGGCACTTCGTCCGCGTTCCAGGAAGAGACGCACCGCCTCATTACGCCGAAGATTCTTCAGGTCTGTACCGGCATCTGGCAATGGGAAAACGGGAACCTGCCATTCGATCTCTCCATCCGTTTCCAAAGGCTCCCGACTGGTTGCAAGAATGCACAATTGCGGACAGCCGGAAAGAAGCACGCCGACACTTTGGGCACAGGCACGTAAAACCTGCTCGCAATTATCCAACACGATCAGCATTCTCTGTTCGCCGATCACCTCAACCACAGACTGCAGCTGCGGCTTATCCATTTGTTCGCGCACCCCCAAAGATTTGGCGATCACCTGGGGCACAAGTGCGGACTCAGTAAGGGCAGAAAGATCCACCCACCAAACGTTTATGTAATTATGAGCGATCTCGTCCGCCGTCTGAATGGCAAGACGGGTCTTGCCGCTGCCGCCCGCACCCAAAAGAGTGACGAGGCGATGTTTCGTGAGCAGGGTCTCAACTTCATTGAGTTCATCCTCGCGCCCGATAAAACTGGTTAACGAACGGGGAAGGTTTGTGGAACGTGAGGCAGTTGATACTGCCTGCGTGCGGATTTGCTCTACCTGGGCGAGTGTCTCTTTGGAAAGTTCGATGCCTTGATGTTTTTCAAAATCTCTGAAGCGGGCAATTGCCCGGGCTTTTTCCCCCTGCGCAGCAAGCGAAAATATCAGGTGTTGTAATCCGGTTTCATTATATGGATCGATCTGAAGCATGCGTTCGGCAAAACCAACTGCTTGAGAATATTGCCCGTCGGTGCGTGATCGGTCGGCAAGGATGTTCAGGGCGGAAAGAGCACTGGCACGGTATGACTCGCGCAGGGGAATGACCCACTCTTCCTGCACATCTTCGAGCAGGTCGCCGCGGTAAAGCTCCAGCGCAGATAAAAGATCGGGTGTGGATGCAGCCACAGGGTTGTGAAGAAGCGCCTTAAATCGGCGGGCATCGATCTCCAATGGAAGGGTTTCGTTCAGAGAAAGCGTATTCCGATTCCCGGTCAAGAAGTTCTCCCCCAGTGTCTTTCGGATATCCGTCAGGATCACGCGCAAGGTGCGGCGGGCATCTTCATCGGATGTATCACCCCAGAATTGAGCAGCGACCTTTTCTCTGGAATGTTCCCCTTCATGCAAGGCAAGGTACATCACTAAAACTTCAGACTTACGGCGTTTGAAGTCTACGGGACTGCCATCAATTTCAATTTGTGGCTTTCCAAAAAGTCTCAATCGGATTGGTGACGCCATAGATGAATGAGTATATCTAAATAAATTTCAAAAGCGATGATGTTTTTAATTTCTTGACAAACTATAATAATTACTTATAATTATTCCAAGTTTGTATTCATTCTAAATAAGAGAGAAAATGTCCAATCCGAGCACATTAACCACCACCCTACAGCAAGCCGGTATGCGCGTCACCCCGCAGCGCGTGGCGATTTGCGAATTGCTAAGCAACAGCAAAGAGCATCCCACTGCCGCCATGATCTATGAAGAACTCAAACCGCGCTTCGCCTCGCTTAGCCTGGCAACCGTGTACAACACACTCGACGCCCTCGTGAAACTTGGCGCGGTGAATGTGCTTGGACACGCCGGTGACGACACCGTCCACTACGATGCAGATACTGAGCCACATGTGAATCTGGCGTGCATCGCCTGCTCGCGCATCATTGATATTCCCAGCGAACACGTCACCCATCTTGACGCAGAGATCACAGCTGCCTCTGGCTATAAACTGTTGGGGGCACGTGTACTGTATTACGGGCTTTGCCCTGAATGCCAAAAGAAGAAAACGGAAGTAACAAGGAACTAACATGAACTCTACCCTCCCCAAGCCAGAAACACGCTGTACTGAAGTTTTCTCCGACACCCTGCGCGGATACGCGGGCATTCAAGAAGTGGATTATGACTACACCAACGGCAGTCTGAAAGCCGTCTTCGATCCGCGCCTGATCAACAGCGAACGTGCGTTGGAAGTGGTCAACCACGCCGGGCGCGAGGCCTCGATGCGGGTGGCGCAATGTGCCGCCAAACGCGAACGCGGCGAACAAGCCTGCGCCGACTGCGCCGGTGAATTTGCCGCCGCGCTCATCCAACAATACGAAGTCGCTGCCAATGCGCCCACGGCAACATTTCGCAAGAACACGCTCGAGGTGAAGTTAAGTGCCCCTCGTTTGGGAACCAGTGAAAACGTCGAAGTGGAAGCGGTGTTTTTGAGTCCGCCCGCAGAGGAGAAAAAGCCTTCCATCTCCATCGAAATAATTGAAGTGGCATTCACCGTCATCAATGCTGTGACCGCCCTGACCGCCTTTATCGGCACCGGGCTGGGCTGGAACCCAACGCTCATCATCGCGCTGTATGTGGTTTCGTACATCACCGGCGGATGGTTCGGCTTGGTGGCAAGTTTTGAAGCACTCAAAGAAAAGACGCTCAATGTGGACCTGCTGATGATCCTCGCGGCGCTCGGCGCGGCGGCGATTGGTCAGCCTGCCGAAGGCGCGACATTGCTATTCCTGTTCTCGCTTTCGAATACCCTGCAAACGTACGCCATGGACCGTAGCCGCAAAGCTATTGAAAAATTGCTCGACCTGCGCCCCGCGCAAGCCACCGTGCGGCGCGGCTCGCGTTTGGTCACGCTGCCTATCGAGCAACTGACTCTCGGCGACGTTGCCATTGTGCGCCCCGGCGAACGCTTCCCCATCGACGGCGAAGTGCTCGCGGGTGAATCGGATGTAGACCAAGCCACCATCACCGGCGAGTCGATGCCGGTGCATAAAAAAGAAAACGACCTCGTCTTTGCAGGCACGGTCAACGGCACGGGCTCGCTTGAAATTCGCGTCACCCGCCTCGCCAAAGACACCACCCTTGCACGCATTGTCAAAATGGTCGAAGACGCGCAATCCACCAAAGCCAACACCCAGCAAATGCTCGATACCTTCGAACAGTACTATGCCATCTTCGTGCTCGCGGCGGCGGCGTTGCTCATTGCTGTGCCGTGGTTGGCACTCGACCATGAATTTCAACCCACCTTCTACCGCGCCATGACCTGGCTCGTAGTCGCTTCGCCGTGCGCGTTGGTCATCTCCACCCCGGCGAGTATCCTCTCTGCCATTGCCAACGGCGCGCGCAACGGCATCCTCTTCAAGGGCGGCGTGCATCTCGAAAAGACCGCCACGCTCAAAGTGCTCGCTTTCGATAAGACCGGCACACTCACCGTGGGAAAACCCACACTCACCTCAATACAGACCCTCGGTGAAATAAAAGAGGATGACATGCTACGCCTCGTCGCTTCCCTTGAAGCGCGTTCCGAACATCCTTTGGCAAAAGCCATCGTACAAGCGGCTCACACCCGGACCTTGAACCTGCCTCCGTCCATTGAGTTTCGCGCCATCCCCGGGCAGGGCGTGGAAGGTATCGTGGAAGGCCGGCACCTTTGGGTTGGCAATGAACGCATGTTCATCGAACGTGATGTGCCGATCCCTGCAGAGATTTTGAGCAAAGCCAGCACCATGCAAGATGAAGGTCAGACCGCCATGTTCGCCTACGATGCCAGA